>CAYGST010000032.1:5935-8826 GCA_964352415.1 uncultured Planctomycetaceae bacterium
CCCATGGGCGACAGCGAGGTCGATCGACTCTGACTCAGGTTCCGGAGGCGGTCCCGGGGTCCGCTCGTAGAGGTGGCTGCTACAGTGCCCAGGTCGCCGGCTCGCTCGGCTCACCCTCGAAACTCGCACCCGCGGCTCCGGTCGCGGTCCTCCTGGAGAGAAGGATCATGGCTGCTTCGAATGGACGTTTCTTGCTCGGAGTCCTGGTCGGCGTCGTCTGCGGCGCCGGGCTCTTCTACCTGGTCACGGGCTCGCAGCCGTCGTACGCGGACGAGTCCGTCGGGCTCACGCCGGGCGGCGTGACCGAGGCCGCAGCGGACAGCCCGCAGACCTCCGCGTCACTCGAGCTCCCCGCGGTCGAGCGCGACGCGCGGCGCACGGTGGACCTGGCCGCGCCCACGGTCGCCCTGCCGCTCGGCGAGGAGGAGCTGGCCGCGCTGGTCGATGGCGTCTCGGGGACACAAGCCTCCGCGGCGAGCGGCACGGGCAGGATCTGGGGGCGCGTCGTGAACGCGGACGGCGCGGGCCTCGAGGGCGTCGTGCTGCGCCTGAGCCACCGCCCGAACTCCTCGAGCGCCACGCCCGCCGCCAGCGTCGGCGAGCCGGCGCCCGAGCTCGACAGCCTGGAGGACGCGGTGCGCGAGGCGGCCGAGCGCTTCCAGGAAGCGCGCGCCCGGCGCCGCGAAGTGCGCACGGACGCCGGCGGCGCCTACCACTTCGAGGGTCTGGGGGAAGGCCCGTGGGCCGTCGCGGCCTACCTCGAGGGGCATCAGGTGCAAGCCGACACCAGCTCGTGGTCGGTGGTCGTGGGCAGCGAGATCGACTTCACCGCGACCCGCGTGGTGGAGGTGCCGGTGAAGGTCTTCGAGCCCACCGGCGCCCTGGCCAACGAGGCTCGCTTCAGCTGCAAGGCCGTGGGCCGAGACGATCGCGCCGTGAGCTACGGGTGGACCGCGGCGGAGTCCTTCCTGAGGTTGACGCCCGGGGACTACGAGCTCACGGCCTACTCGGGAGACGGGAGGTCGGTGCAGGACGCGACGCGCAGGTCCGAGCCCCAGGAGATCAGCGTGGCCGCCGACGGCTCGGCGGCCGCCTTGCGCTTCGATCTGACCGCCCGGCTCGCGATCCGCGGCGTCGTCAAGGCGGCCAAGGATGGCGTGAACGTGGACTACTTCGACGTCCGCCTGATGCCACTGTCGGCGCAGCAGGAGGTGGATCTGGAACTACTGGCGAACGCCAGCCAGCGCGACGGAGCCCGTCCCGGCACCGAGTTCGCCTTCACGGACCTGGAGCCGGGGCGCTACGTCGTGGGCGTGCGCCGGTCCTGGAACTCTCCGGTGGCCGCAAGCGAGGTGGTCGAGCTTGGGACCGAGAGCGTGCGCCTCTCGATCGAGCTGCCGCCGGTGGACCGAAGCCGCCACCTGACCGTCCTGGTCCACTCGCCCGAGGGCAAGGTCGTGGACGACGTGAACTTCTCCGTCGGCGTGAAGACCGGTCGGCGGAACGGCAGTTCGGGCGTCCAGGGTCTGCGTGACGAGGACGGGGCCTACCTGCTGTCGTTCGAGAGAGAGGACCTGCGGGGCTACTTCGACGAGCCCGAATCGTCGAGCGAGTACACGCTGCACGTGACCCACGAGGGGTTCGGAGATCGCGAGGTCGCGCTCGTCCGCGGCCAGACCGACCTCTCGGTCGTCTTCTCGGTGCCGGCGTCGCTCGAGGTGACCGTGTTGGGTTACGAGGGCAGCGGTTACGAAGGGCGCCTGGCGGTCGTAGCCAACAAGAAGGGCACGGGCACGAGGACGCCGATGTACTTCGGCCAGCGCCGGAACGGCATGAGCGCGGAGGGGGTTCAGACGATCACCGGGCTCGAGCCGGGTCTGTACGAGGTCACCCTCAGCGCCCGGCCCAAGGGGTCGACGCGAAGCTTCGACACGAACGAGCTCGAACGCGTGGAGTTCGAGGTGGGGGCGGGGGAGAACTCGCTGCAGATGAGCATCCCGGTCCTCTACTCCGTGCGCGTGCATTGGGCCGACGGGAAGGAGGGCGCGACGTTCTCCATGCGACTGCGTGACAGCACGAACCAGTTCGGCTTCGGCGGGGTGCAGGCGCAGCTGGACGACCAGGGCTTCGCCACCTTCGAAGACCTCAGGGCGGGGGACTACCTTCTGAGCACCTGGGGCGGCAGCGTCAAGCAGATGCGCGTCACCGTCCCGAGCAAGGAGGTGGAGTTCACGCCGATGAAGATCGACGCCCTGCGCGTCAAGATCACCGACGAGAGCGGCGATCTGGCCCGGCTCGGCTTCCGCGAGGGGGACCTGATCATCGGCGTCGACGGCGAGGAGTTCGGGGAGGCGCCTGACTTCGGCCTGATGGGGAAGCTGCAAGGCTCGAAGACGGCCGAGGTCAACTTCCTGATTCAGCGCGGCCGCAAGACCCTCGAGCTGCACGTCACGGGTTCGGACGTGGGGGACTGGAGCGCGCTTGGCGGTCAGCTCACGCCCGACCAGCGCTGATCCCCTTCGCGTCGCCGGTCAACTCCGGGACCAGTTCGCTCGCGCCGTAGCGGACTGCATCCACGGTTCGCTGCGCATGGCGGGAACGAAGAGCGGCGGCTGAGCGCCGAACGCCCCGGAACGAGAGCGGGCGGCGCAAGGTCTCCCTCGCACCGCCCATCCCCCAGTCAGTCGGCCCGTGAGGGCCCGCTCGGTCAAGGCGTGAACGTGATCGCCATGGCGTCCGAGGTGTTGAAGCCGGCGCCGCCGGCCGCGACGTCGCGGAACCAGCACTGGAAGTAGCGGGTGCCGGGTGTCGTGATGCCGGCGGCCGAGAGGTTGACGGTCTTCAGCGCGGCGTTGCCCGCCGCCGCCGCCGCTGCCCCGCTGCGCACGATC
>CAYGST010000032.1:8836-19000 GCA_964352415.1 uncultured Planctomycetaceae bacterium
ACGAAACGGCGCAAGAAGCGCGCGAGCCATCTGCGCACGATCCCGCCGGCGGCGCACAGGTAGCCGTCGCCGAAGGGCTGCTGGGCCTGGCTGCCGCCGTGGAAGAACAGGAACGGCGTGTTCGGGACGTCGTCGGCCCGCAGGACGAGGTTGTTCGCCGCGAGGCTCTTGCTGCCCGAGGCGTCGATCGACGCGGCGGCGCCAGTGGAGTTCTGCGTGGCGCCGCAGTAGCTGACGCCGACGGGCTCGTAGGTGTCGAGCACGTTGCTCATCGTTGTCAGGCTGGTGGCTCCACCGCCGAAGCGGATCTTCCCGCCCCCGCTCGCGCCGGCGAGGAAGACGCGCGCCTGGGACAGCGGTGCGACGACGTCCCAGCGTCCGGTGCCCACGTTGTAGCGGTCCACCACGTTGGAGACCGTGGAGGTCGGACCTCCGGTCAGCGCTCCGCCAGCGAACAGGACGTGATTCCCCAGCCCCGCCACCGCCGAGCCGGATCGCGGAACCGAGAGGTTCCCCGCGGACCAGGTGTTCGACTGGGCGTCGTAGATGTCGACGACCGTGGTCATGGGGTTGGGCGTGCCAATCTGGCCTCCGGGGAAGATCGCCAGGGAGCCGATGCTGATCGACGCGATGTCCCCCATGGCGCGTGGCTGCGAGAGGTTCGCTTGGGACCAGGTGCTGCTGGCATCGTCGTAGATGTCCACGACCGAGAAGGTGGTGGTCGGTGTCCCCCCACCCGCGAACAGGGCCTTGGTCCCTGCCGTCTCTGCTGCGATGAAGGCGCGCGGAGTCGGCAGGTTGTACTGGGACCACGCTCCCGGGAAGCTGGGCGGCCCGAGCGTCGAGTCGTAGATGTCTACGACGCCGCTGACCGCGTTCCCGGCGGCGATGCCGCCGGCGAACATGGCCTTCGTGCCGACGGCCGTCGCCCCGATGGTGGCGCGGGCCTGCGACAGCGGATTGCCGAGGCTCCACAGCCCCGTTGTCATGTCGTAGACGTCGACCACGGCAGTGGGCCCCGTCCCGAAGTAGCCGCCGCCAGCGAACAGCACGTAGTTCCCGACGGAGGTGACACCGATGCTTCGTCGCGCAACGGAGAGGGCGGTGTGGGGACCGAAGTCCCAGCTGTCCGTCAGCGCGTTGTAGATGTCGACCCGCTTGGACGGGGCGGTCCCCTTGTTGCCGCCCGCGAAGAACGACAGATCTCCGACCGTGATGGAGGCGAGCTCCGAGCGAGCTTGGGAGAGCGTGCTCTGGGACCACTGGGCCTGGGCCGGAGCGGCGCCGAGGGTCAGCGCGGCGAGGAGGGAAAGGTGGGTGGTGATACGTCGCATGGGAACTTTCTCGAACTCGAAGGGACCTGGGGCTCGGACTCCGCGGCGCAGGTGGCCGATTCGGGCTCCGATGGCTTTCACCCCTTCACCGCAACCTGGACCCCTCGCGCGCAGTGACTTTCTGATTTCTCTGGGGGTACGCCGGATGAGGCAGTGGGTGTGGCGCGGCCCCCCACAAGGAGGTCGAATGAGTCTCGGGGCGTGCGAGGAACGCCGGGGCCGCGTCGACTCGAGCGGATGCCTCCCCGCGAGTCCGGACCACGGCGAGGCTCACGACGGAGCGCGACGCGCTCCCCGCCGCTCCCGAAACGCAGCTCGGGCCCGGATCGGAATCCGAGCCCGAGCTGCGATCTCGACCGACCGCGGTTTGCAGCCAGGTCGTGCTCCCGCCCCTTGTTGAAGGCCGCTACGGCCGGGTTCCGCCGCAGCCCGTCGTGACCTCGAGGCCGATGGCGCGCAGGCCGGCGTCGCCGAGGCAACAGCTCGGGAGCCTCCGCGTCGAGGGGACCGCGGCCGCCTGGTGGCGCGTGGTGCTCGCAAATCCCGGTGCGCGTTGCGTCAGCGACTCCAGTGCACCGCGAGTCCTGCGGAGACGTTCCAGGTGCCGCCGTTCGGGCTGGGACAGAAGCTCGGCGACGGATCGCGGTAGTAGGTCTGGTAGTAGCGCGACGAGCCGGGAGCGATCGGATCGCCGAGCGAGGCCGAGCGCTGGGTGGTGGTCAGGTCGCCCGGCAGCGGCGCGCTGATGGCGCCGGTCGCCGCGGTCTTGACGTAGAAGCGCCGCAGGTTCCCGCTCACGCACAGCAAGCCGTCCCCGAAGTTCACTCCCGCATTCGTCGCGTCGCTCTGCACGAAGATACACACGGCGCCGGCGGGCAGCCCCGCGGCGCTGAGGACGAGCGTGTCGTCCGTGAGCGAGGAGTGCCCCGAGACGCTGAGCACCGCGCCTCCGGTCAGGGCCGAGTTCTCGCAGCCCCGACCGAGCGCGCCGTTGTTGCCGCAGGGACAGGCGCCCACGCTGCCGTCGCCGTAGCAGAAGGTGTCCGGCGGAGGAGCGAGGGTCGCCTCGGTCAGCGCGACGATCTGGCGGCCGTAGGAGTCCGAGGAGAGCGAGACGTACGCATGCCCCGAGGGGAGAGTCGGCAGGCCGCCCTGTCCGAGACTGTCGTCCCCCCAGCTGACGACCGTGCCGTCGCTCAACCTCGCCGAGGCGTGGCCGTTACCCGCCGTGATCTCGACGTAGGAGAGGCCGGGTGGCGGCGCCGGGACGTTGCACTGACCTGCGCCGTTCTCGCCCCAGGCGACGATCGAGCCGTCGCTGAGGCGGGCCAGGCTGAACGCCCACCCCGCGGCGACCTCCACATAGGCCAGGCCGTGTGGGAGGGGCGGGACGTTGCATTGGCCGGAGTCGTTGTTGCCCCAAGCGACGACGGTGCCGTCGCTGCGGCGGGCCAAGGCGTGCAGCACCGCACCGGAGAGCTCGACGTAGTTCAGTCCGCCGGGCAGCGCGGGGACATTGTTCAGGCCCCAGAGGTTGTTCCCCCAGCCCAGGATCCGGCCGTCGCTGCGCCGAGAGAGCGTGCTGAGCCAAGTCGCCTCGACCTCGACGTACGCGAGCCCAGGCGGCAACGAGGGAACGTTGCACGGAGCGCCGCATTGGCCGACCCAGCTCCTCGTCCAGGTCTGCAGGGTGCCGTCGTTCAGTCGCCCGACGCAGTGATCAGTGCCCGCCTGGACCTCGACGAAGGCCAGACCGGGAGGTGGTGACGGGGCGTTGTCCAGGCCGAGGAGTAGATTCCCGATCGAGAGCACCTCGCCGTCGCTGCGTAGCAGCAGGACATGACTCAGGAAGATCGTTCCCGCGCTGCGGTTGCCCACCGCAGCTTGGATGTAGCGCGTACCCGCAGGAGGCCGGGGCACGTTCCCTTGGCCAAACCCATTACCGCCCCAGGCGACCACTCTTCCGTCGCTCTGTCTCGCAATCGTGTGGGACTCTCCGGCGCTGACCTCGGCATACGTCAGGCCGCTCGGAGGGGCGGGCACGTCAGTCTGCCCTTGATCGTTGAGTCCCCAGGCCACGATGGCTCCGTCGCTGCGGCGTGCCGTGCTGTGCCGGACACCCGCGTCGATCTCGACATAGCTGACGCCGGGCGGGAGCGTGGGCACATCACATTGGCCCGAGCTGTTGAGTCCCCAGGCCGCGACCGATCCGTCGCTCAGGAGACCGAGGCCATGACACTCCCCAGCCGATAGCCCCACGTAGGAGAGCCCCGGCGCGGCCGCGGGGACGTTTCCTTGTCCGTTGGTGTTGAGGCCCCAGGCGACGACGGAGCCGTCGCTGCGCCGTGCCAGGCTGTGGTACCAACCGGCGGCGACCTCGACGTAGGTCAGGCCCGGCGGCAGCGCTGGCACGTTGCACTGGCCGTTCGTGTTTTCGCCCCAGGCGACGACCTCGCCGTCGCTGCGCAGCGCGAGCACGTGGGACCCGTTGACCGACAGGTCCACATAGGTGACCCCGCTGGGGAGCACGGGCAAGTTCTGCGGGAACGGGAAGTAGCCCCAGGTGACGACCGAACCGTCGCTCCGGAGCGCGACGGAGTAGCCGAAGTAAATGCAGTCGAAGGGGCAGATCCACACGCCTCCCGCCTCCACCTCGAGGTAGGTCATTCCCAGTGGCAGAGCGGGGACCTGGCACTCGCCGTTGATGTTCTCCCCCCAAGCAGCCACGGTGCCGTCGCCGCGCAGCGCGAGCGTGTGCCGCTGCGCGGTCTCGACCTGCGCGAAGGGCTCCTGCTGCCATTGGCTGTCCAGCACGAGCGGGCCGCGCGCGACGACGCCCGTCTGCGCCAGGGCGACGGAGGTGAAGAAGGCGGCGACGACTCCGGCGAAGAGGGCGGTGGAGGCCCCGGCGAGGAGCAGGACGAGGGCGGGGCGGAGTGAGCGGGGCATGGCTTGGTTCGGGGTTCGTGGTCGCTCGAGCCCGGACCCGTGCGGCCTCGTGCTCAACCCAGCACCGAGAAGCACCGCTCAGGGGCGCAGCCTTATCGGGATCTCTCTTCGCTGCTGGCTTCCAGTGGTGCGCCCGAAGCCCCAGGGCAGGCCACCAGGGGCGGCTCTCGGATTGGCGATCCCGCAGTGGAGAGAGTGGGATACGCTCTTCAAGGCTGGGCCTCGCCCCGAGACCCTCGCTATGGAAACCGATCCACAAGACGTCAAGCAGACCCTCTACCGGGTCCGCAGCGGTGACTCCGCCGCTGCGGCGAACCTGATGGACGTGGTCTACGAGCCCCTGCGGGCGCTGGCCGGGAGCTACTTCCGCAGCCAGCCGGCGAACCACACCCTGCAGCCGACGGCGCTGGTGCACGAGGTCTTCCTGCGGGTCGTCGACCAGAAGGACGCGGTCTGGAAGGACCGGGCGCACTTCCTGGCGGTCTGCGCCAAGGCCATGCGGGGGATCCTCGTCGACCACGCGCGATCGAAGAGCGCCCTCAAGCGCGGCGGCGAGCGGGAGCGCGTGCCGCTCGACAGCTCGCTCGCTCTCAGCGAACACGACGAGGTCGATCTGCTCGACCTGGAGGAGCACCTCGCCCTCCTCGCGACCTTGAATGAGCGCCAGGCGCGCCTCGTCGAGTGCCGCTGCTTCTCCGGCATGACGATCCCCGAGGTGGCCGAGGCCCTGGGCGTCTCGTCGCGCACCGTGGACGAGGACTGGGCCATGGCGCGCGCCTGGCTCAGCGCGCGGCTGGCGAGGGAAGCATGAGCACACCCGACGACCCGCGGACCCGCCACGAGCGGCTGCAGCGACTCTTCCTCGAGGCACGTGCGCTCGAGGCGTCCGAGCGCGAGGCCTTCGTGCAAGAGGCCTGCGCGGAGGACGCCGAGCTGCGCAAGGAGCTCGAGCAGCTGCTTGCGCACGACCGGCCCGCGACGGGGGTCGAGGACGAGCCGGACTCGCCCCTGCGGCGCGAGCTCGACGCGCTGCGCGAAGGTGCCGCGGAGTCCGGAGAGCCGCCGCCCCCGGAGTTCATCGGGGAGTACCGCGTGCTGCGCAAGCTGGGCGAGGGAGGCATGGGCACGGTCTACGAGGCCCGCCAGGAGAAGCTCCAGCGGACGGTGGCCCTGAAGGTGCTGCGGCCGGGCAGCTTCTCGCCGCAGTCCCTGCGACGCTTCGAGCACGAGGGGGAGTTCCTCGGACGCCTCGAGCACCCGGGCATCGCGCGCATCTACGACTCGGGCCGCGCCGAGACGGCCTACGGGCTGCAGCCCTACTTCGCGATGGAGCTCGTCGACGGGGTGCCGCTGACGGAGTACGCGCGGTCGCGCGACCTCTCGCTGCGCGAGCGGCTGGAGCTCGTCGCGCGGGTCGCCGACGCCATCGAACACGCGCACCGCCATGGCGTGATCCACCGCGACCTGAAGCCGGACAACATCCTGGTCGACGCGGCGGGTCAGCCGAAGATCCTCGACTTCGGCATCGCGCGCGCCAGCGACTCGGACGTGCAGATGACGACGCTGGGGACGGACGTGGGCCAGATCCTCGGGACGCTGGCCTACATGAGCCCGGAGCAGGCGACGGGGAACCCGGATGCGATCGACGGGCGCTCCGACGTCTACTCGCTGGGCGTGCTGCTGCACGAGCTGATCGCGAACCGGCTGCCCTACGACGTCTCGCGGCGGACGTTGCCGGAGGCGCTGCGCATCATCCAGGAGGAGGAGCCGCCGCGGCTGAGCACGAGCAACGTCCTGCTGCGCGGCGACGTGGAGACGATCGCCCAGACCGCGCTGGAGAAGGACAGGACGCGGCGCTACGCGTCGGCGGGGTCTCTCGCCGCGGACCTGCGCCACTACCTGCACGACGAGCCGATCTCGGCGCGGCCCGCGAGCCGGATCTACACGCTCAAGAAGTTCGTGCGTCGCAACCGGACGGTGGTCGGCGCATCAGTGCTGGTGTTCCTCGCGCTGACCACGGGCCTGGTCGTGTCGCTGCTCTTCGCGTTCGGAGAGCGCGACGCCCGCGCTCGCGCCGACCGGTTCGCAGAGGAGGCGACCGCGTCCGCAGAGAAGGCGACTGAATCCGCAGCGGAGGCGACCAAGTCCGCAGCGGAGGCGGCGGCGCGGCTGGAGGAGATCGAGCAGCTCTCCGCGCTCGTGGACGTCGAGGCGCTGTTCGGGCGCGCGGACGGACGCGAGCTGTGGCCGCCGCACCCCGAGAGCCTCGGCGCCTACGAGGCGTGGGTCGGTGATGCCGAATCGCTCCTCGCGAAGCGCGCCGAGTTCGAGGCCTCACGCGATCGGGTCCGGGCCCGCGCGAAGTCGCTCTTCGATGAGGACCGCGACAACGACAAGCGGGGGCACCCGAAGTACGAGGAGTTGCGAGGGCTGGAGTGGAGGCACGGAATGCTCCTGACCCAGCTACGCCAAGCTCGGGACGGTGAGTCGGCGGTCCTGCCGGACCCCGACACGATCGATGGGGAAGACCCGCGCGTCTTGCTCGCCCAGGCGGCCGACGCGCTCCGCATCATGGATACGGGGATCGGCAAGGACGAGCTCGGCCTGGCGATCGCCCTCAAGGCCCGCGAGCTGGCGAGCCGCGAGCAGCGGGCGGACGCGGAGCTCCTCGTCGCCTGGGGCTACCACTTCCTGGGGCAGGACGAGGAGTCCGAGCTGGCGCTCGAAGCGGCGCGAGCCGCGCTGGACGACGCTCCGCTGACGCGCCGCTTTCGCCTCTTCCGCCCGGAGGAGGGCCGCACGCCCTTCCAGAAGGCGAATCTGGACGTGGGGCCGATCACCTTGCCCGCGGCCGTACTGGAGAGACGGCGAGGGGAGCGGAGGAATGCCCAGAGCAAGCCAGGTTGGGCAGAGGAGGCTCAGCGGTCGGCGGAGGAGAGGGAGCGGGAGATCCTCGAGCTGAGGGCCGAGGTCGAGGAGCGCCGGGCCTGGCGCTACGCCGACGGGAACGACGCGTGGTGGAGCCAGCAGTTCGACGAGCTGATCGAGGGGCTGGAGGAGCTCGACCGGGACCTCCTCGCCGAGAGCGCGGTCTCGGAGAAGCACGGCTGGGGCGTGCGCACGCGCGAGGACTTCGCGGAGAAGCTGCGTCGAGGCTTCGCTCCGGGCGGCGAGTACGCGCGGGAGTGGGCGGAGCTCCTGCCCGCGATGCAGGCGGACTACCCGGGTCCGAACTTCGCGCCGCAGATGGGGCTCGTCCCGCTCGGTCGCGACCCGATCAGCGAACTCTGGGAGTTCGCTCACCTGGCCTCGGGCGACCCGCCGCGGCGGGACGAGGCGAGAAGGCTGGTTCTCACCGGCGAGACCGGGATCGTGCTGGTCCTGTTGCGGGGCGGGGAGTACACGATGGGCGCACAGAGCCGGGACCCCGGGGCGATGAACCACGTCGACATCGAGGCCAGACCCGCCACGGAGACCAGGCGGGCGACGCGCGCCGCCAAGGCGGTCGACTTGTCCGAGAGCCCGCCGCGGCAGGTCCTCATCAGCTCGTTCTTCGTCTCCAAGTACGAGATGACCCAGGGCCAGTGGCTGCGGTTGACGGGGACGAACCCCAGCCGGACTCAGCGCGAAGGCCACCCCGTCAACATGGTCAGCTGGGACGAGTGCAGGACGACCTGCGAGCGCTTCGGCCTGCGGCTCCCCTCCAGCGCCGAGTGGGAGTACGCAGCTCGCGGCGGCACCCAGACGGCCTGGTGGACGGGAGACGATCCGCTGGAGCTCCGCACGGCCGCCAACCTCGCGGACGCGTTCGCGCTGGAGAACGACGCGGCGTTCATGCTCCCGGTCGTCGAGAGCTGGAGCGACGGGGAGGCCTTCCACGCGCCCGTGGACAGCTTCGCCCCGAACCCCTTCGGGCTGTACAACGTGCACGGCAACCTCAGCGAGTGGTGCCAGGACGCGAACTGGTCGACTAGCATGCGGCTCTCCGCCTACCTCGTCGATCCCGTCGTCGTGACCTCGCGGCAGGAAACGGACGTGTTCATGAAGGAGGGCCGATTCACCCGCGGTGGGAGCTTCGGCGACCTCGCGACGCTGGCGAGGTCGGCGAAGCTGATGCCGAAGACGCGCGACGAATCGAACGAGTTCATCGGCGTGCGCCCGGCGCGCACGGTCGACCCGAATTGACCGACGCGGGGTCCGGCGGACGCCGGCTCCCCACGCGGTACGCCGGCGTCCCGCTCAGCGCCGCCGTCGCGCGGCCTACTCCAGCGCGACCGTGCGCTTCGACGCGCCCGACAGGGTCGCCTCGACGCGGATGCTCTCCGAGCCGTCGGTCCACTCGAGGACGAGCTCGAGCTCGCTCTCGAACTCCATCTCGAAGGAGTGCAGGTGACCGGCGTCGATGTCCCACAGGGCCTGGCCCTCGCCCTCGACGGTCAGGTTGACGGTCTCGATCATGCCGATGTCGGGGACTCCCGCGGCGCCGCAGAGACGCGAGAGCTCCTCGCTGAGATCGGCGTCGAGCACGGCCTCGAGGGTGATGTCGAGCACGGCGAGGCGCTCGCCGTCCGAGCCCTTGGTCTCGCTCCAGGTCACCTCGAGCTCGCCCTCGATGTCGCGGGCGGCGTCGGAGTGGTTGAGCAGGCTGGTGCCGAGGACGTGATAGGGAAGGAGCATGCCGAAGCGCTCCGACTCGAGGCTCGTCTCCCACGAGAGGTGTCCGGCGGGCGCGAAGAACGACGGGCGCTCCGACAGGTCCACGATCCAGCTGTCGCCCTTCTCGACCCCCTCGCCGGACGGGAGCATGGCGAGCTCCGCGTCGGCCAGAAGCGATTCGAGCAGGTCGTCGTCGCCGTCGTCCTCGAACGCGAAGGCGTGGTCGCCCGACTCCTCGTCGAGGGTGCAGACGACGGTTGCTCCCTTGAGCGGCGTCGTCATGGAGGCTTCGTGGGCTTCGACCTGGCCCATCATGTCGACGGAGATCGACAGGCTGCCCTCGGCGTCCCCGAACTCGCGCTTGCGCTCGAGCAGCGTCCCGTCCTTGACGCGCGCGTAGGTGTCGTCGAGCGAGAACGAGCGCTCGAACTCGACGGTCATCGCGGGCGAGCCGACGTCGACCTCGACGCCGCCCTGGAGCTGGGTCATCGATTCGAGGGTCCAGGCGGTCGTCTCCGTGTAGGCGTGGCTCCAGCTGGCGCCTTCGGAGTAGACGTTGGTGGGGTGATCCGCGAGCGGAGCGATGGACAGGGTGCAGACGGCGACGAGCAGGGGCGTGCGAACGAACATTGGGTCTCCTCCGGAGTCGATGGGGCGAGGGGGTACGAAGCCCAGCTCGCCCGGGTTCCCGCACCCTACGGAATCCTCCCCGGAAGCGGCGTACCGGACCGAAGCGTGTCCGACGGTCGAGCCGCGGAGTCCGGCACCAGGGACGGCTACTCAGTAGCCGAGCGCCGAGAGGCGCCGCTGGAGCGCCTCGTCGCGTTCGCGGACCGGGCCCGGGTCAGAGGCGAGTTCGAGGAGGAGCGCCTCCCACGGATCCTGCGTGTCGCCGTCGACCCGCTGCCGGTCGTTCGCCTCGCCGGGGTCCGCAACCAAGGAGTAGCGCTCGAAGCGTCCGCTCTCCGCATCGAGGATCAGCTTGCGCTCTCCGTCGCGCGCGGCGAAGAGGTGCCGCGGGGCCTCCGGGGGATGGGTCTCGGCGAGCAGCAGGCGCTCGGTGTCTTCGAACAACGATCGTCCGGACGCGCCCGGCAGTCCGGGGAGGTCGAGGTGCTCGAGGAGCGTCGGCGCGACGTCGATGTGGCGCACGAGCCCCTCGGCCGAGCGCTCGAGGCGTTCGTCGCGGGCATCTCCGGGGAGCCGTACGACGAGCGGGACGTGC
>CAYGST010000033.1:0-6078 GCA_964352415.1 uncultured Planctomycetaceae bacterium
CAGGTCGTCAACTACCTCTTAGTGTGCTAGATGATGTTCTACGACGGGAGGATCTTGCACCGCTGGATCCGCGGTTTCATGATCCAGGGTGGGTGCGCCGACGGCACCGGCCGCGGCGGACCGGGCCACAACGTGGACGCGGAGTTCAACGACGTGCACCACGAGCGCGGCATCGTCTCGATGGCGCGCGCGGCGGACCCGAACTCGGCTGGCAGCCAGTTCTTCATCTGCCACGGCGACGCCTCGTTCCTGGACGGCCAGTACACGGCGTTCGGAAAGCTCGTCGAGGGCGACGACGCCCTGGAGCAGATCGCCAGCGCGCCCACGACCCCCGGCGGCGAGGGCTCGAGCCCCGTCGAGCCGGTCAAGGTCACCAAGGTCACCGTCACGCGCGGTTGAGGCTCACGACGATGGATTACCCGAGCGACTACGAGAACATCCTCCTCGAGATCGAGGGACCGATCGCCCGCATCACCTTCAACCGCCCGAAGGTGATGAACGCGCTGAACCACCAGACCCTGACGGAGCTGGCGCACGCGCTGGACGTCGTCAAGGACAACGAAACGGCGCGCTGCGTCGTGCTGACCGGCGCGGGCGACAAGGCCTTCGTCGCCGGCGCGGACATCAACGAGCTCGCCAAGATGAAGGCGCTGCAGGCGAAGGACGTCGCGTTCTACGGCCAGCAGGTCTTCTCGCGTCTCGAGACGCTCGGCAAGCCCTCGATCGCGATGATCAACGGCTTCGCTCTCGGTGGGGGACTGGAGCTGGCGCTGGCGTGCACGCTGCGCACCGCGAGCTCCAAGGCGCGCGTCGGCCTGCCCGAGGTGAGTCTCGGCATCATCCCCGGCTACGGCGGGTCGCAGCGCCTGGCGCGCATCGCGGGTCCTGGCGTCGCGCGCGAGTGGGTGCTGACCGGCGACATGTTCGGCGCAGCGGAAGCGCACCGCGTCGGCGTGGTCAACCGCATGTTCGAGCCGGAGGAGCTGGAGGAGGGGACCATGAAGATGGTCACCACGATCCTCTCGCGCGGCCCGATCGCCGTGCGCCTCGGCATGGAGGCCATCCGCCGCGGGCTCAACATGAGCCAGCAGGAGGGCGAGATCATCGAGTCCGACATGTTCGGGCTCGCCTCGACCACCGAGGACATGCGCGAAGGCATGACCGCCTTCCTCGAGAAGCGCAAACCCGAGTTCCAGGGCAAGTAGCTCCTCGGCTCGCAACAGCCAAGACGGCTGGGCCGCGCCGCTCTGCGCGCCCAGCCGTCGCTCGATACACCACCGTTCAATCGAACCGCGGACCCCCGTTCGCGAAAGCAGTAGAGACAGTCATGACTCAAGAGATCGTCATCGTCGGCGGGGCTCGTACCCCGATGTGCGAGTACTCGGGAACGCCCGGCTACGGAAAGCTGAAGGACGTCACCGCGATCGACCTCGCGGCGCACGCCGGCAAGGCGGCGATCGCGCGCGCGAAGGTGGACCCCGAGTCCATCGAGCACGCGATCATCGGCAACGCCCTGCAGACGTCCACGGACGCGATCTACGGCGCCCGCCACGTCGGCCTCAAGGCCGGCCTGCCGGAGTCGAGCGGCGGCCTGACCGTGAACCGCCTGTGCGGCTCCGGCATTCAGTCGCTGGTGAACGGCGCGCAGATGATCGGCCTCGGGGAGTGCACCACCGTCCTCGCGGGCGGCATGGAGAACATGAGCATGGCGCCGTTCGCGCTGTACGGTGGGCGCGAGGGATTTCGCTTCGGCGTCCAGCCCGAGCTCAAGGACACGCTGTTCGCGTCGCTGATGGACCCGAACGCGGGGATGTTCATGGCGCAGACGGCGGAGAAGGTGGCGCAGACGCGCGAGATCAGCCGTGAAGAGCAGGACGCCTACGCGCTGCGCAGCCACCAGCTCGGCGCCGCTGCGGTGTCCGAGGGTCGCTTCGGCGAGGAGATCGAGCCGTACGTCTTCGAGACGCGCCGCGGTCAGCTCGTCATCGACACCGACGACCACATCCGTCCGGACACGACCGCCGAGGGCCTCGCCAAGCTGCGCGCGGCGTTCGGCAAGGACGGCACGGTGACGGCGGGCAACGCGTCGGGCATCGTCGACGGCGCCGCCGCCGTCGTGCTGACGACGGCCGACCGCGCCGCCGCCGACAAGCTCGACGTCTTCGCCAAGATCAAGAGCTGGGCCTACGTCGGCGTCGACCCGACGCAGATGGGCATCGGCCCGGTCCCGGCGATCGCGCAGTGCCTCGAGCGCGCCGGCCTCTCCAAGGACGACGTCGACTACTACGAGATCAACGAGGCCTTCGCGGCTCAGTACCTCGGCTGCGAGAAGGACCTCGGCCTCGATCGCGACAAGTGCAACGTCAACGGCGGCGCCATCTCGCTCGGGCACCCGCTCGGCGCGACCGGCACGCGCCTGATCCTGACCCTGATGTACCAGCTGCGCCGCGCCGGCAAGCGCTACGGCGTCGCCTCCGCGTGCATCGGTGGCGGTCAGGGCATCGCGATGCTGATCGAGAACCCGCAGGCCTGACTCGGCCACGGAGACCAACGACGTGAACCCCCTCATCCACACGAAAGAGGACGGCTCGCGCGTCGTCCGGCTGACGCCGGGCAAGCGCGTGCTGTTCCTGACGAAGGACCTCGATCGCATCCGGGAGCAGCTCGCCGGCAAGGCGGACCTCACCCTCGCGGACGTGAAGCCGGCGGAGCTCCTCGACGACATCAACACGGACACGATGACCCCGGCGTGGGTCTGTTTCCGCCACCAGCCGATGGACATCGCGCTGGACGCCTACGCGGGACTCCTCGACGCCGCGGGCGAGCGCGTGTTCGGCACGCGGGCGCTGATGGACGGCAACTTCGAGGTGATCGTCTCCGGCCAGCGCAAGGGCACGGGCTCCTCGCGCGAGACGGCGCCCCAGTGCGAGAAGTGGTCGGGCGTCCACCTCGTGATCGCGTCGTCCTTCGCGCCGATCCACGAGCGCAACAACCTGAATCTCGGGCAGCTGATGGGCGACCACGCGCAGCTCGAGCGCCTGATGGCGGGGGAGGAGATCCCGCTCGAGGACTTCACGTCGCGCTTCGATCCCGTCACGCGGGCCATGCTCGAGTCGGGCGGGCTCTTTCCGTTCTCGGCGAAAGTCCAGACCGGCGAAGCCGGGGTGCCCCCGCTCAAGACGACGCAGCGACCGATGACGATGGCCGAGAAGATCATCTCGAGCCACCTCGTCGATGCGCCCGGTGCACCGGTCGCGCCCGGGGACTCGTGCCTCGTGAAGGTCGATGGCGGGTACAGCCACGAGTTCACGACGGCCCAGGTCCACTACTTCCTCAGCGAGCAGTACGGCGTCGACTACACGCTCCCGAACCCGGCGAAGTTCGCGGTGTTCGAGGATCACCTGCTGTACGCCGACGGCGTGCCGAAGATGGCCCCGTTCGCGGACCAGATCCAGACGCTGCGCGACCTCCAGAACGCCTTCCAGGTGCATACGGGAGTCCGCGACTACAGCGCGAAGGACGGCATCTCGCCGGGCATCTGTCACCAGGTCGCGCGCGAGCAGTTCGTCGATCCCGGCGAGTTCATCCAGGCCACCGACAGCCACACGTGCATGGGCGGCGGCAGCAACGCGCTCACCTGGGGCGTGGGGGCGACGGAGTACGCGGGCCTGATCCACGCGGGCTTCACGATCGTTCAGGTACCGGAGTCCATCCGCTTCGAGCTGCACGGCGCGCTGCGCCCTGGCGTCGCGGCGAAGGACCTGATCCTGCACATCCTCGAGACCTACGCGGTCCGCGAGGACACGCTCGACCGCGTGATGGAGTTCGGTGGCCCCGGCCTCGCCTCCATCTCGATGGACGAGCGCGCCACGCTGACCAACATGGCGACGGAGTGCTCGGCCAAGTCGGGCATCTGCGAGGCGGACGAGCAGACCGCGGCGTGGATCGCCGCGCGCCGAGACGACGCCGACGTGGCTAGCCTCACGGCGAGCTTCGTCGCACCGGACTCCGGCGCCGAGTACGCCGGCGGCGTCCACAGCATCGACCTCGACGCGATCGAGCCGATGGTGGCGGAGCCCGGCGACCCGACCTACGGCAAGCGCATCGCCGAGCTCGACGACGTGGCGATCGACATCGCCTACGGCGGCTCCTGTACGGCCGGCAAGGAGGAGGACCTCGACTTCTACGCGAGCGTCCTCGCCGAGGCGCTGGAGAGCGGCCGCGGCGTCAAGGACGGCGTCTCGATGTTCATCCAGTTCGGCAGCGAGAGCGTTCAGCGCTACGCGACCGAGAAGGGCTACCTCGAGGTGTTCGCGAAGGCCGGCGTGCGCGTGATCAACCCGGGCTGCGGCGCTTGCATCGGCTGCGGACCGGGAGTCAGCGACTCCACCGAACAGGTGACGGTCAGCGCCATCAACCGGAACTTCCAGGGCCGGAGTGGCCCCGGGAAGCTGTACCTCGCATCCCCGCTGACGGTCGCCGCGAGCGCCGTCGAGGGACGCATCGTGAGTTATCAACCGGGCATGTTCCGCGTGCCCGCCAACGCGGAGAACTAGCCATGACGACCTATGACATCGCATCGATCGCCGGCGACGGGATCGGGCCTGAAGTGACACGCGAGGCCCTGCGGGTGCTGAAGGCAGCCTCGGAGGTCTACGGCTTCGACTACAAGCTGATCGAGTACCCCTACGGCAGCGAGCACTACCTCGCCACCAAGGAGATCCTCCCCGACGCCGCCTTCGAGGAGGTGAAGGGCATGAACGCGATCTATCTCGGCGCCATCGGTGACCCGCGTTTGCCGGTCGGTCTGATCGAGTACGGGATCATCGCGAAGATGCGCTTCGACCTCGACCTGTACATCAACCTGCGGCCGATCCAGCTCTACGACGAGCGCTTCTGTCCGCTCAAGGGCAAGACCCCCGAGGACGTCGACATGGTCATCGTGCGCGAGAACACCGAGGATGCCTACACGGGCATGCACGGCTTCGCGCACAAGGGGCAGGCCTCCGAGGTCGCGACCCAGACGATGGTGTACACGCGCTTCGGCGTCGAGCGCGCCGTGCGCTACGCGTTCGAGCTCGCGCGCGAGCGCAACAAGCGCAAGCAGGTCACGCTGATCGACAAGGCGAACGCCGTGCGCGCCCAGGACATCTGGACCCGCGTCTTCGCCGAGGTCGCGACGGAGTATCCCGACATCAAGACGGACCACGCCTACATCGACGCGGCCTGCATGTGGATGGTGAAGAACCCCGAGTGGTTCGACGTCGCCGTCACGCCGAACCTCTTCGGTGACATCATCACCGACCTCGGCGCGATGGTGCAGGGCGGCATGGGGATCGCCGCCTCGGGCAACCTGCACCCGGGTCAGGTCAGCCTGTTCGAGCCGATCCACGGCTCGGCTCCGAAGCACGCGGGCAAGAACGTGGCCTCGCCGGTGGCCGCGATCCTCGCGGCGGGCATGATGCTGGACTACGTCGGCGAGAAGACGGCTGCCAAGGCCGTCGAGGACGCGATCCGCGCACTCCTGATCTCGGGTCGCATCCAGGGCGTCGGCACCGGAGCGCACCCGACCAGCGAGGTGGGTGAGATGGTCGTCAACGAGCTGCGCGCGACGGCCACGGCCTGAGCCGCGATTCGCCGCACCTGCGGAGGCCCGCCCCCTCGAGACGAGGGGGCGGGCCTCCGTCCATTTTCGGCCTTCCAGGGTCGCTCAGGGCACCTTCTCCACGGGCCGGGCTCGCAGACTCCTTTGTCTTGAAGTTTCCCTAGGGAAGTTTCTGGAGAAGATGCTAGGCTCCTCGCTCGGACCGGGCCCGCCTCTGGGTCCCCTTCGTCCCCCTTCCCAACCACGACTGACATGAACTTCCGCATCACCTCCCTCCTCGCCGTCTGCGCGCTGACCTCGGTCGCGAGCGCCGGCAACGTCTCCGTCCGTGCGATCGGCACCGTGTCCGGCAACTCGCTCAGCGTCAGCAACCTGCAGGGCGCTCCGTTCGGCGCGACCGTCGTGATGACGTTCGACGTGACGACGCCCGGAACGCCGTGGGCGCCCGCGCCCATGGCGTTCCGGGCGTCGTC
>CAYGST010000033.1:6088-18810 GCA_964352415.1 uncultured Planctomycetaceae bacterium
CCCATGGACGGCACCGACTACGCGATCGACGCCTCGAGCTTTGTCGTCGACGTCAACGGCGCGACCCTCGGCATGGTCAGCACCTCCGAGGCGCTGACCCTGATCGACGGCTTCCCGGTCTCCGATCGCCTCCAGATCAACGTGGGCGGCCTCGAAGCCGGCCTGGGCATGACCTACGAGGTCGGCTTCACCGGCGCGACCTTCAGCTCGCTCGACATCGAGGAGCAGCTCGGCCTCTACGGCTTCGCCACGCTCACGAGCTACAACTGGATGATCAACGCCCCGGGCTCCGGCGCGATGTTCATCGACTTCAGCAGCGTCGAGCTGCTCGCCGGCGCGCTCGGCACGCCGTTCTGCTTCGGCGACGGCACCAGCATCGCCTGCCCCTGCGGCAACGCCGGCGCGGCCGGCGCGGGCTGCGCGAACTCGGCCGGCTCGGGCGCGACGCTCGCGGCCGTCGGCTCCGACAGCCTCTCCGCCGACGACGCGGTCTTCACGGGCGAAGGCATGCCGACCGGCGTCTCCGCGCTGCTCTTCATGGGCAACACCGAGCTCGCGGGCGGCAACCTGTTCGGTGACGGCGTCCGCTGCGCCGGCGGTCAGCTGATGCGCCTTGGCGTGCGCACCGTCGACGCCAGCGGCTCGGCCTCCTGGTCGTCCGTCATGACGGGTACCGGCACCGTCGCCTCGGACCGCCGCCTGTTCCAGGTCTGGTACCGCGACACGACCGGCCCCTGCGGGCAGGATTTCAACACCTCGGGCGGCCTGGACATCACGTTCCAGCTCTAGCGCCGGGCTCCAGTCCTGCTGCGCCTCTCGAGACCGGGGCGGTGCCCGCGCGCATCGTCCCGATCTCCAGGAGAGCGCCGGTCCGCTCCCCCGATCGGCCATCGCCCGAGCGCTGCGTCCCCCCCGCGGCGCTCGCGGCATTTCACTCGCTCTGCCTCCGTCCCGACGCACGCCTCGCCATGAGCCTGCGCCCCTCGCACATCGCTGCCGCCCTCCTCTTGATCCTTCCGGCGGCTCAGGCCGGGACGCTGGCCCTGCGCCTGACCGGCACCGTCACGACGAACTCGCTCACGACGAATCCGCTCGCCGGGCAGGCGCCTGGCTCGACGTCCGTGATGACGTTCGAGGTCGACGCCGCCGGAACGCCCTGGTTCGCCGCGCCGAACAACGGTGTCGAGCACGTCGTCGATCCCGCCAGCTTCTCGATCGAGGTGAACGGCGCTCAGATGGGCATGGCTGCGACGGGGCAGGTGATTCGCCTGCTCGACGACTACGCCGAGGCCGACAAGCTGCAGCGCAACCTCGCCGGACTGGAGGGCGGGATGCAGCTGAGCCAGGAGGTCGGGCTACCGCTCGCTGCGTTCAGCTCGAGATCCTGGCGGGCTCGGTGGGGACGGCGACCTGCTTCGGCGACGGGAGCGCCGGCCTCTGCCCGCGCGGCAATGTCGGTCCGGTCGGCGAGGGCTGCCTGAACTCGGTGGGCCGGGGCGCGACGCTCGCGGCCAGCGGCGTCGACAGCCTCGCCTTCATCAACCTGCAGTTCGACGTGCAGGGGCTCGCGCCGGGCGTTCCGGCCTTGCTCGTGATGGGGCAGCCGGGCCGCGGCGAGGGCTAGTCGCCCAGCTCCTCGAGCAGAGCTTCGACCTGGCGGGTCGTCTCGTCCGCCGGGCCGTCCTTGAGCTCGAGGATCGTCTCGAGCTGCTGCTTCGCGGAGGCCGTCTCCCCGAGCGCGATGTGGTTCTGGGCCAGCCACCAGTGCGACAGGAGGTGCTTCGGGTTCTTCTCGAGCGCCACGCCGAAGAGCTCCGCCGCTCGCGGGAAGTCCTTCGTGAAGTGCAGGCAGGTCGCCAGATTGCTGTAGGTCGTCGCGTTGTCGAAGCCGGACGCGATGGCGCGCTCGAAGTAGGGGATGGCTTCCGCGTGCTGGCTCGTCCGCATGAACAGGAGCCCCATGTGCGTGTTGAAGAGCGGGTTCGCGGGGTCGCCCGAGAGCAGCTCGGCGATGACCGAGCGCGCCTCCTCCGAGCGGCCCGCGTCCATCAGTTCGCGGATCAGGAGCTCCTGCTTCATCCGCTCCAGCCCGTCCTTCGGGTCGCGCAGGGTCACCTCGACGTCCGTCGCGCCCGCGGTCCCCGTGTAGCCCAGGCTGGCCAGGATCTGGCGCTCGTCCGCGCTCATCGTGCGCTTCGCCGCCGCGGCGCGCCCGGCGTCCTGGTTGGCGTCGAGGACAGCCTCGAGCTCCGCCGCGAGCCGCCGCGCGTCGTCCGGCCGCTCCGCGTAGAGGTTGGCGAGCTCGTTCGGATCGCTGGCGAGGTCGAACAGCTCGGGGCGCGGTGCGCGGATGAACTTGAGGTCACCGCTGCGCACTCCCTGCAGCGGTGCCCAGCCGTAGTTGAGCAGCGGGTAGAGGCTCTCGAAGTACACGGGACGCGGCTCCAGCTCCGCGCCGCGCAGGGCGCCGGCGAGAGAGGCGCCCGGCGGGGTCGCGTGCGCGCCGTGCAGACCGAGCAGCTCGAGAACGGTCGGGTACACGTCGACCGCGCTCGTGCGGGCCTCGAGCACCGCTCCGGCCGGCAGGCTGGGGTGCGCGAACAGCAGCGGCACGTGCAGCACGCCCTCGTAGACGAAGAACGAGTGCGTCTCCTCGCCGTGCTCGCCGAGGCTCTCACCGTGGTCGGAGGTCGCGACGACCAGCGTCTCGTCGATGCGCCCGAGGCCCTCGAGGTGCGCGAGCAGCTCCCCGAGGGCGCGGTCGGCGGCGGCGACCTCGGCGTCGTAGGGACGCTCGCGCAGGCCGGGCGGCAGGGACTCCGCCGGCGGGTAGGGGAGGTGCGGCTCGAAGTAGTGCACCCACAGGAAGAACGGCTCGTCGGCGTCGAGCCCGTCGAGCCAGGCAATCGCCTCCGCGTTGACCTCGCCAGCGGAGCGCTCCTCGAACTCCGCGGTCGGCACCGCCTCGCGCTGCGGGACGTCGCCGTAGACCTCGAAGCCCTGGTCGAGGCCGTAGATCGAGTCGAGCACGAAGGCAGCCGTGAAGCCCCCGGTGCGCAGCCCGGCGTCCGAGAGGGTCTCGGCCAGCGTCTGCAGCTCGGGGAGGGCGCGGTGGCTGCCGTTGTCGCGCGCGCCGTGCCCTGGCGGCAACACGCCGGTCATCAAGCTCGTGTGCGCGGGGAACGTGAGCGGGGCCACCGCGGACGTGCTCGCGCAGCGGACGCCTCGCTCTGCGAGACCGTCGAGGACCGGCGTCTGCGCCAGCTCGTAGCCGTAGCAGCCCACGCGGTCGGCGCGCAGCGTGTCGATCGTGACGAGCAGCAGCGAGCGCGGGCCGGCGGCCTCGGTTGCTTCGTCAGCGGAGCTGCAGGCCGCGAGGAGCGCGGTCAGCGCGAGCGCCGAGAGGTGGAGAGGTCGCATGGGAGCGAACGATACCGCATCCCCGTCGTCGCGCGTAGCCGCTCCGATCAGTCGATCAGGGACGTCTGCGCGTACTTGATCCGGCAGCCGTAGGACTGGCGGAAGCTCGGCTCGACCGGCTCGCCGGCGCGCATCTGGCGGATCGCATCGGCCACGTAGTTCTGCGGCTCGCCGCCGCCGCGCACCTTGCCGAACGGGCGGTTGTCGATGGCACCGACGTAGCGCAGCACGCCGCGCTCGTCGATCACGAACACCGCAGGCGTCGTGGTCGCGTCGAAGCGTCGCCCGATAGCGCCGTCGCGGTCCAGCAGGATGGGGTACTCGGTGCCCCAGGTCTCCGCGGCGGCGCGCAGGTCCGCCTCGGCCCCGCCCATCTTCATCGCGGGCGCCGAGTCGATGCCGAGCCACACGACGCCCTCGTCGCGCAGCTCACGCGGGTAGTCCTTCAACGTGCTCGACTCGTGTGCGGCGCGGGTGAACGGGCAGAGCGGGTTGAGCCACTCGAGCACGACCACTTTGCCCTGGTAGTCCGACAGTCGCACGCGCGTGCCATTGATCGTCTCGAGCTCGAAGTCCGGCGCGCGCTTGCCGATCTCGGCGAGGTCGAGGGCGGCGGCTTCACGGGCCTCCGCGAGGTCGAGCGAGCCGCGTCGACGCACCTGCTCGCCGCCGCAGGCGGTGGCGAGAGCGAGGAGCAGTCCGAAGGCCGTCGTTTCGAGGTGTTTCGTCATCGCAGTAGGTCGTCGACCAGCTCGTCGAGCTGCTCCGCCGATCGGTCGCAGGACCAGGTCGCCGCGCGTTGTCGCAGCGCCTCGCGATGGGCCCGCGCGCGCAGCGGCGCTGGGTCTGCCGCGTGCTCGACGAGCCGGCGGACGAGCTCGTCTGCGGCGGAGTAGAGCACATCGTTGCCCAGCTCCTCGCCGACAACCTCCGGATAACTCAGGCGGCGCGGGACGAGCGGTGTCACGCCCGCGGCGAGCGCTTCCACGACGCCGACGCCGAAGAATTCGTGACGCGCGGTGCTGACCGCGAGGTCGCATCCGCCGAGCGCCTCGGCGTAAGCGCTTCGGGAAGGCAGGTAGCCCCTGTGGGCGATGGCAGGCGCCAGCTCGGTGAGGAGCTCAGCGACCCCATCGGGCAGCGCGCCGTAGGTCTCGCCGAGCAGGACGAGCTCGAGCTCGGCGCCGCGGCGTTGCGCGTCGCGCGCGGCCAGCAAGAACGCGGCCGGGTCCTTGTCGTGCTCCCAGCGATGCGCGAAGAGGACGCGCAGCGGTCCGGCTGCCGGGCCCGCGCCCAGCGGAAGCGTCTCCAGGTCGGCGCCTGGGGCGACCACGGCGGAGGCGCTGAGCGCGGTCTCGAACTCGTCGATAGGATTCGGGTTCGGGAGTCGCTCCAGGAGGTCGCGCGCCGCCGCGCCGAACTCGTCGCGGTGGAAGCGCGAGTTGAACACGACGCGCTGCGCGCGCAGGCACGTGAGGACGTTGGTGAAGCCGTACCCCGAGTCGCGCGTCTCCGACGAGCACTGGACCGGGTAGGTGAGCTGGTTCTCGTGGAAGTAGGCGAGCGCGGGCACGTCGCTCCAGCTCGGCGGCAGGAAGCCGTAGAGCGCGGGCAGGTCGACGTAGTCGCTGACGAGCAGCGCGTCGGGCGGCGGGCCATCGCCGACGGTGCGGGCGAGCTCCCAGGCGCCGGCGCGCATGCGCCACTTCCAGTGCCGGTCGGGCAGCCCGACGATCTCGAGCGCGTGTCGCGTGCGCGCGCTCCAGCCCTCCAGGAACGCGCGGTGCGAGCCGCCGAGCCACGGCTCGAGGGCGAGCACGCGGCGTGGGGTGAGAGCGCCGTGGTCCGTCACGGTCGCATTGTGCGCCAACACACCGCGGCCTTGCTAGACTCTGCCGCTCACCACACCCAGCCATGTCCGGAAGAAAGCGATACAGCGTCCTGCGCGAACCCATTCACGGGGACGTCTACCTGACCCACGAGGAGCTCTCGCTGCTCGACACGCGCGAGATGCAGCGCATGCGCGGCGTGCGCCAGCTGGGCACCGCGCACCTGGTCTACCCTGGCGCCGTGCACACGCGATTCGATCACATGATCGGAAGCCTGCACGTGACGCAGAAGATGATCGACGCGATCAACCTCTCGTTCGAGCTGGATCCCGTCCGGCTGATCGGCGTATCCGAAGAGGAGGCGCGCGTCATCCGTATCGCCGCGCTCGTGCACGACATCACGCACATTCCGCACGGACACAGTATCGAGGATCAGGACGGCATCTTTCCGCGGCACGACTCGGACTACCGCTTCGAGCTCATGTTCGCGCCGTCGACCGAGGTCGGCGCGCGGCTGGCCGAGCTCGGGCTCACGGACCAGGTCCTCGCGGTCCTCAGCAAGGGCCGCCTCGGCGGGGGGGCGGCGATCCCGGCCTACTGGTGGCAGATCATGTCGGGGACGATCTGCTCGGACATCCTCGACTACCTCCAGCGCGACGCCTACTTCACGGGGCTGCGCCTGCAGGTCGACGAGCGCGTGACGAGCTACTTCAAGGTCGACCGCGCGACCGGCAACCTGTTCATCGACCTCTGCAAGCACGAGCTCCTGCGCGAGGACATCCTCAGCGAGATCGTGCGGATGCTGGAGGCGCGCTACTACTTCTCCGAGCGCGTCTACTACCACCACGCGAAGGTCGCGGCGGGCGCGATGATCGCGCGCGCGGTCGAGCTGGCGCTCGGCGGCGGCTTCGTCGCAGAGGCCGACTTCTACGATCAGACCGACGAGTCGGTGCTCGACCTGCTCGAGCGGCGCGTGGAGAAGGCGCCGAAGGCCGTGCGCGATGAGGTCCGCCTGCTGCTCGGCCGGCTGCGCTCGCGGAAGCTCTACAAGCGCGCCTGTGTCTTCCCGCGCTACGAGAACGAGGGCGTCCAGGAGGCCCTGGTCGAGCGCTACTTCTCGGAGGGCGGCGCGGCGAACCGACACGAGGTCGAGGAGCGCATCGCCGACCTCGTGCGCTTCGCGACCGGCAAGACCGTGCGGCTGCTGATCTACTGCCCGGCGAAGCGCATGCAGCTGAAGGAGGCCAAGACTCACGTGCGCTGGCCCGGCGTGGAAGGCGTCCACCCGCTGTCGCAGTTCGCCGAGCGCATCCCGCGCCTGGCAGACCTCGAGGAGTCCTACCGCAACCTCTGGAAGTTCTACCTCTTCGCCGATACCGACGACCCCCAGCTGCTCACCAAGGTGCAGGAGATCGCGGTCAAGGAGTTCGCCGAGGCGACGAACGCGTACAGCGCCTGACGCGGCGGCCTGGAACACGCGAGGCCCTGCCGATCCTCGGATCGGCAGGGCCTCGCGCTGTTCACGGCGGGCTCAGCGCGGAAGCACCCAGAGGTTGCGGAAGCGCACCGGGTTGCCGTGATCCTGCAGCAGGATCGGGCCGATCTCGAACTCTCCGTCGCGCCACGCTCCGCCGGTCGGGCCCGGGACCTCGACGTCGTCGTGGATCTTGCGGCCGTTGAGCCAGGCCGTGACACGGGCGTTCGCAGCCTTCTTGCCGTTCAGGTCGAAGCGCGGCGCGGTGAACTCGACGTCGTAGCTCGACCACTCGCTCGCGGGACGGTACGGGGCGGAGGTCGGCACGGCGACGCCGTAGATCGAACCGCAGTCGCCCATCTCCGGCTCCTTTCCGTACGAGTCGAGGATCTGCAGCTCGTACTGGCCCATCACGTACAGCCCGCTGTTGCCGCGCGCCTGCCCCGTGACCTCGGGCGGGTGCTCGGAGGGGCGGAACTCGAGGTGGATCAGCGCGTCGCCGAAGCTCTCACGGCTGACGCGGTCGCCCGCGCCGGGCTCGATCATGAAGGCGCGACCCTCGACGGGCCACTCGACGGTATCGCCTGTCGTCGTCTCCCAGGCGGAGAGCGCGTCTTGCGGCCGCATGAGCTGGACCGCCCCGTTGGGCGCCGGCGCCGGACGCTCCGGGCCGTCGATCGCCCAGCGGACTCCGCCGAACAGGTGCTTCAGGAAGCGCTGGTCCTGCCAGAGCTCCGGCCGGTGACCGAGCGCGGTGTAGAACACGCGGCCCTCGCCCCAGAGCTTGCACCACGCGTTGACGTTGTCGCCGTCCGCGCGCTTGCCCTTCGACAGGTCCGCCTTCTGACCGGAGAGCTTCAGCAGCGCTTGCAGCGGATGCCGCCGGAACCACTTGAACTGGTAGATCTCGTCGATCAGCTCCCAGCTGTCGCCCAGGTGCCTGGTGGACGGGTGCAGGCGGTCCTCGACGTCGAGCACGACGTCCTCGTGCCACGGGTGGCCGTCGAACGCGCCGCCGATCATCTCCATGTACGGCTCGCACTCGTACATCGTGTCGGTGGCGCAGTGGATGCCGACGAACGCGCCGCCGCCCTCGACCCAGTCGATCAGCGCCAGGCGGTTCTCCTCCGAGATCGGCAGGTTGCCCGTCGTGTAGAACAGCACGGCGTCGAAATCCCTCAGGCCCTCCGCGCTGATGACGCTGCAATCCTTCGTCGCGGTGACATCGAAGCGCTTGCCAGCGGCGTCGACGAGGGAGCGCTCGGCGTGCGAGAGCTCGTCCGGCGTGGCGCGCTTCACGACGCCGTGCTCGAACCCGGCGGAGTGGGTCAGGAACAGGAGTCGACTCGCGCGCCCGCCGCGACCGACCTGGACCTGCGCGGTCTTCGGCGGCTTGGGCACCTTGCTCATCGTGTACCAGGCCTCGGGATGCACCAGCGCGGCGCCGCTTCGCGAGCGGACGCCGTCGGCGTGCAGCTCGTGCACGTAGCCCTCGCGCAGCCCCGCGAGCGTCAGGCGCACACTCCGGGGCCCGCTGACCTCCGCCGAGACGACCTCGATGTCGGCGCCGTCGCTCTCGGGCGCGCCGTAGTCGGGGTGGTAGGCGTAGGTGAAGCTCCAGAAGCGGTACGACGCGGGATCGGCAGCCGACTCCGCATCGATGTCCTCCGTGAACTCGAGGTCGAAGCCCTCGGCGTGCGCGTGCATGCCCAGGACCTCGAACGGGGTCGTGCCGTTCCAGACGATGCGCTGCAGGCCGAAGCTGCGGTCACCCATGGAGCCCCAACCGCGGTCGGTCTGGCCCACGAACATCGATCCGTCCGGCGCGAAGGCCATGCGATTGACGCCCGAGTCGAGCCCCTCGATGAACGGGAAGCAGGCGCCCTGGTAGTGTCCGTCCACGGTCTCCAGATCGACGCGCATCACCGATCCGTTCATCTGATCGCCGACGAAGAACTGCTCCTGGAACGGTCCGAACGCACCGTCCGTCTTGTCGAGGACGATGTCGGCGGCCGACTGTCCCATGCGACGGTAGGGGAACCAAACCGAGGTCTTCTTGGGCTCCGGATGCGCGTCCGTCTTCGGGTCGAAGCCCTTGCGCCAGCGCAGCCCTGCGGGGTGGCCCTGGAACGAGCCGGGCTCGAGGTGATTCAGTCGGTTCGTCGCGACGTAGTCCCCCTGGTTGTCGACGTAGAACATCGCGCCGTCCTTCCACTCGCCGATGCCGTTCGGGGAGCGCAGGCCGTCACAGATCGGGACCATCCGTCCGTCGGGCGTGACCATCACGGCCCAGCCGCGGTAGGGCACGACCGCCTTCCCGAGCGATCCGCAGAAGCCGACGTTCAGCGTGATCCACGCGTTGCCGCGCGAGTCGAACTTCGGCCCGAAGGCGAACTCGTGGTAGTTGCCGGAGACGCCCCAGTCGTCGCAGATCGTTTCGTACACGTCCGCGACGCCGTCGCCGGTGTCGTCGAGCAGCCGCGTCAGCTCGCCGCGCTGAACGGTGTAGAGCTCCGGCCCGCGCGGGCCCTGGCGCCAGTCGAGTCCGAGGGACTCGTGCAAGCCCTCGGCGAAGCGCGAGAAGGTCGCGTCGACGGGCGGCACGCCGTAGGCGTCGTCGACGAGGAATACGTCGCCGCGACGCGTCGAGAGCGCCGGGCGTCCGTCGGGCAGGACGGTCAGCCCGCCGACCTCGATCACCTCGCCGTCCGGGATCGGCACCGTCAGCGCGGTGTAGTGCTCGCGCATCGGCGAAGGCGGGAAGTCGCGGTCGAGCAGGTACTGCAGCTCGGCCTCGACGCGCGTGCTGAGCGGCGTACGCGTCAGGATCTGGTACTCCCAGCCGCCTGCGCCCTCGACGACCTCGATGAACACGTCGTTCGGCCCCTCGGCCAGGTCGAGGGTCAGGCGGTCCGTGGTCGGGTCGAGGCCGCGCGGGACGTCGACGTCGAGCAGCAGCTCGCCGTTGAGCCAGAAGCGGCAGCCGTCGTCGCTGCCCATGGTGTACTCGACGGTCTGCGCGACCGGCGATTCGATGGTCGTGTAGAGGTAGGCGCGCACGCCGTCCTGCAGGGCGGGGTCGTCGCCGCGGTGCAGGTCGATGCGCTCGCCCGCGCGGCGGCCGATCGGCACCCAGCGAACTTCGACGCCACTCTTCCCCTCGTACACGGCTTCGAGATTCGGCGCCTTGCCCGCGCGCATGCGCGCAAGCTCGTTCTCGGGCGGGTAGGCGGTCTTCAGGTCGTCGCGCCCGTGCCCCGCGTAGGGGAACGGCGACGCCATGTACCACTCGCCCCAGGTGACCGAGGTCGGCTGCAGCTGCTCGAGCATCGCCTGCTCGGTCGCCTCGCGCGTGGCGAGCGCCTCGTACGGAACGTCGCCGACGCTGTCGCCCGACTGACAGAGCGGCGCGAGCGAGAGAGCGAGCGTGAGGATCGAGTGCATCACAGGGCCACCTCCAGGACGACGCGGCAGGAGCCTTCTTCGGGGATCACGCGGTACCAGGTCTCGCCGTTCGCACCGTCGACCGGGCCGTGGCTCTGCGAGCCCTGCAGCCCGACGTTCACGACCTCGCCGCCGGGGCGGAACCAGATGGGCGTGCGCGGGAGGAGTCCTTCGAACGTGAACTGACGCTCGATCGTGCGCTTGGGTGAGCGGTGGGGGATGTTGGTCTCGCGCACCTGCACCTTGCCGATCGAGTAGGAGAACGTGGGGCCGTCGTCCGAGCCAACGCGATAGCCCCGGAACTGGGGAGCTGCGTCCTCGTCCGGCTCGTCCGGCCAGAGGCGTGGCTTGGCGCCGATGACCACGGCGGGCCCGCCAGCGTGCTTCCAGAGGACATCGCCCTGCGCGCCGGTGCTGTTGCCGCCGCGCCCGGCCCAGGCGCCGGAGGCGTCGATGAACGATCCCTGCCAGACCTCCATCAGCCGCGCGCCGCCCGCGTCGTAGGCGTAGTGGATGCCGACGGGGAAGCCGACCGCGATGCCGCGCGAGCCGGCGCTGTCGAGGTAGGTGCGGAACACCTTCGGCTTGTCGCCGACTTGCAGCACGAGGCCCTGCGGCTCGCCGATGCCTTCCGGAGCCGGCATGAACTCACCGAGCGTGAAGTAGGCCCACATCGCGTCGGTCTGCTTCTGGAAGTCGCCGCCGCAGAACTTCGTGTAGACGCTCTTGCCGTCGTCATCGGTGAACTTCGGCATGCGCGTGCCGGGCTTGAACACCTCCGGATTCTCGATGTAGGCGTCCCACCACTCGTAGCGCAGGCGCTCGGCGAAGCGCGTCATGTCGGGGCCGGGCGTTCCGACCGGCGGCAGGTCGCCGAAGCTGTGGCAATTGACGCAGGCGAAGGCGCTCATCGACATCATCTCGCGGCCGACGAGCACGGCGTCGTCGGTGACCACGGGCCACGCGGCGTCGCTGTGCGGTTCCAGGCCCGCCTTGTGGGCGAAGAGCTCGGCGAAGTCCGCGACCGCCTCGCCGTACTGCGGCATGCGCGTCGCGAGGTAGGGCCGCGCGCGTCCGCCCTCCTGCATCACCTCTTCGAACCAGGTCGTGGTCAGCTTCGCGCCGACGCCGTTCAGGTGCGGGGGGTAGCGGCCCTCGTCGCCGAGATCGGCGTCCTCTCCGCTTGAGACGGCGTACGGGCGCAGCGTCGGCGGAATGCCGCCCTGCTCGTCGAGCTCGTGGCAGGCGCGGCAGTTGAGGCGCGAGACCTGGCGCTCGAGGTGGTCGAGGCGCGCGTCGGAGATCTCGGCGGTGTTGGCGAGCGTCACGCCGGTGGTCATGAGCCTCGCCATGACCGGCGGGACCCCTTCGTAGCGCGGTCCGTCCCACTCCTCCGTACCGACGCAGGCGGTCGGGCCCTGCGGAGCCAGCTCGGAGAGCTTGGGCGCGGCGAAGGACGTGAAGTCTTCGTTCCCGACGACGTGACAGGCCTGGCAGCCGCGCTCCTGGAACACGGCGCGGCCGCGCTCGGCGAGCGTCGGGTCCACGGTGAACGAGCCCTGCGCCGCTCCCCAGCGCGACAGCAGGTAGTTCGCGAGGTGGTCGCTCTCGGCGTCCGTGAGCCCCATGCGCGGCATGCGCGCGTCGCGGTGCACCGCGAGCGGGTCGCGCAGGAACGCGCTCAACGCGGCGGGCTGCCACTTTCCAGCGAGGTCGCCGAAGCGGCTGAACACGAACGGCGTGGGGACCTCCTGCGGCAGAAGATCCTCGCCGAAGACCGCGGCCGGCGACTCGAGCGCGCCGTGGCAGTTGACGCAGCCGAGCGTGTGGTACAGCTCGCGGCCGGAGACCAGCACGGACTCCTCCGTTGCGACCGCGCCGCCGGCGGGCTGGCCGGTGCTCGCGAGGAAGTGCACGACGGCGTCGAGGTCGGCGGCCTCGTCGGGGCCCTCACCGAACAGCCGCGGCATGGTGGGGACGCGCTTGAGCGAGGCGGGCTCGGCGATCCAGCGCTTCATCCAGTCGGCGGAGAGCCGCTCGCCGACCGCCGTGAGGTCGGGGCCGGGGCGCTGCGCGATGCGGTGTGCGTTGCTCTCGTCGGGGACGTGGCAGTTGGTGCAGCCCCAGTGCTCGACGGGGACGCGACGCTGCGGGTCGTTCGGGTCCTGGGCCTGGCCCTGGGCGAAGCTGGGGGAGAGCGTCGCGACGAGGGCGACGGAGACCTGGGTGAGGATCCGGGTCGGGCGCGGCAGTTCAGGCATGTTGTCGGGCGAAGGGGATCGCGGAACGGGCGGCTCAGTCTAGCCCGCATCCCTCGCCAGGCTTCGGCGCAATTGGCTCCAGCCGGCCGCCGCAGGCGGCCGGCTGGGGCCGAGGGCGTCGAAGCCTGGTGAGGGATGCGGGCCAGCAAGCCGAGGGAGCCGTGCCGCCGCTGCAGCTGGCTCCTCGATGGGGGGCAAGGCCTCGGGCTGGAGGTTCGGGTCCATCCAGCTCTCCGCGATGTGTCGTCAACGGCGATACCATGGGAGGGACGGAGGAACGGAGGAACGGAGAGT
>CAYGST010000034.1:0-18272 GCA_964352415.1 uncultured Planctomycetaceae bacterium
TAGCGCTTCAGCGCGACGAGTTCTGCGAGACCTGCGCGGGCTCGGGCGGCGAAGACGGCGCGCAGAAGACCACTTGCTCCACCTGCGCCGGCCGCGGCCAGGTTCAGCGCAACCAGGGCTTCTTCACGATGGCCTCGCCCTGCCCCACCTGTCAGGGCGCGGGCCAGATGATCGAGAAGCCCTGCAAGAGCTGCCAGGGCAACGGCAAGGTCCAGGAGAAGAGCGAGATCGAGCTGCGCATCCCGGCGGGCATCGAAGAGGGCGTTCAGCTGCGCGTGACCGGCGAGGGTGATGTCGGCGAGAAGGGCGCGCCCCGTGGCGACCTCTTCTGCGTCATCCGCGAGCGACAGCACAAGATCTTCCAGCGCTCCGGTCCGGATCTGATGACCGAGATTCCCTGCTCGTTCGGGACGCTGTCCATCGGGGAGAAGGTCGAGATCCCGACGCTCGACGGGAAGATCGAGATGAGCATCCCGGCCGGCACGCAGACGGGCAAGGTCCTGCGGCTGCGCGGCCAGGGGCTCCCCATGATGGACTCCTCGGGCAAGGGCGATCTCCTCGTCCGCGTGTTCGTCGAGATCCCCAAGAAGATCACCGACCGTCAGAAGGAGCTGCTTCAGGAGTTCTTCGAGATCGAGCAGGAGAACTCCGGGAACAAGACCTTCTTCGAGAAGATCGCCAACTACTTCAGCTGAGCCATGACTGCGAAGCACGACACCGAACAAGAGTCACAAGAGCCTGACGAGGCCGAGCTCCAAGAGGCCGAGATCGTCGAGGAGCCTCCGGCCCCCGAGCTCTCGCCCGAGGAGCAGCTCCAGCAGGAGCGCGACGAGTACCTCGACAACTGGCGGCGCACGCAGGCGGACATTCAGAACCTCCGTCGCCGGCAGGGTCAGGTCATCGAGACCGCCGTCCGCAGCGCGCGCCGCGAGCTCTTCTCCGAACTGCTGCTGGTCCTCGACTACCTCGACATGGCGCTGCAGAGCCCAGTCGAGACCCAGGAGGGCAAGAATCTGCGCATGGGCGTGCAGATGACTCGCGATCAGATGCTGCAGTTCCTCTCGCAGCACGAGATCGAGGCGATCCACTCCGAGGGCGCGTTCGACCCCGAGCAGCACGAGGCGGTCGAGACCGTCCCCACCGCGGACGCGGAGCCCGGGACGATCGTCTCCACGCTGCGCACAGGCTATCGGGCCGGCAACGACATCCTGCGCTACGCTCAGGTCAAGGTCGCCGCAGCGCCGGAGACCGGCGCTGACGCACGGGCGGAGGGCTGACCGAAGCCATGCCCACCTACGACTACGTCTGCCAGGACTGCGGCCACGCGCTCGAGCTGTTCCAGTCGATGAGCGAAGCGCCGAAGCGCAAGTGCCCGGAGTGCGGCAAGCTCAAGCTGAAGCGCCAGATCGGCATGGGGGCCGGCATCGTCTTCAAGGGCAGCGGCTTCTACGAGACCGACTACCGCTCGGACTCGTACAAGCAGAGCGCCGAGGCCGAGAAGAAGGCCAGCTCCTCCGGCGACTCGAAGAGCGAGCCGAAGAAGGACGCCGCCGCGCAGGCGCCGAAGAAGGATGCGGGCGATTCGACCCCGAAGAAAGACCCGGCGCCGAAGAAGAGCGACGCCTGAGCGCCGTCACATCGACCAGCCAGGCACCCGGTAGGTCTCCGGATCGAGCTCGAACTCGTCTCGATTCTGTGCGCTCTCGAAGTAGTAGATCACGCCTTCGTGGCGCGCGCGCGGCGAGGCCTCCTTCGGCCGGAAGCGCTCTCTGCTCACCGGATCGGTGAGCAGCCCGCAGTAGCGCACGGGGTCCGCAGCGAAGCGCTCGCGCGTCCAGGCGCCCGCGAAGAAGTACGCCTCGTAGTTGAGCCGTACGCAGTGCTCCGCGTCGAGGATCGCCGCCTCCCGCCGATCGAGGAAGTCGCGGAGCGGGATCTCCTTGCGGGCAACGAACTGTGGGACGTCCTGCACGAAGACGTCGGGGCACGGGGTTCAGCAGAAGCCGATCGCGAGCCCGTTCACGTACGCCGGCGGGATCCGCCGGTTGAGCTTGTTTCCGAGCAGGACCGCGCAGGAGTCGCTGAGCGCGAGCTGTCCGTCTCTGTAGCGAACCAGCGGGTGCTTGGGATCCTCGGTCTCGACATAGACAACCCCGTCGCGGTCGAGCGGCCGGGGCTTGCGCACCATCGCGTCGGCTTCGGCTTCGGCTTCGGTCATCACGCCGCCCTCGTCCGCCGACATCTCGGTCTGCGCATCGAGCAAGGCGTCCGGACCGGTCAGGCCTGAAGCGAGCGAGGAGTCGGCGGGCGCCGTCGCGCAAGACCAGGAGAGGGCTGCGGCGCCGAGCGTCGCGCACGCGTGTTCGATCATCGATCTCATGGCGCGGGGTACGCCGCTCGGCCACGCTCCGTTGGCGAGAAGCTCGAAGACTGACAGCGTTCGCCCTGACGGTCCACGGCGGGCCAGCGACGCTCGACTCGGTACGTCTCAGCCGAAGAGGTCGGTCAGCAGCTCCGCAATCGCGTCCGTGTCGTGGTGCCCGATCACGCGGTCCGCGGCCGCGCGGATGGGCTCCTTCGCCTGTCCCATCGCGACGCCGAGTCCGGCCCCACGCAGCATCTCCAGGTCGTTGCCCGCATCTCCGATGGCGACAACGCGCTCGGCGGGAATACCGTAGGTCTCCTCGAGGAAGCGCAGGCCTTCCGCCTTGCCGCGCGTCGGCGGGTGCACGTCCACGACCTGCATCGGCGACTCGCGATGGGTCACCAGCAGGTTGAGCGGGAAGTGCGTCAGGAAGATCGGCGCGTCGATGTAGGCCTCCACCTCGTCGCGTAAGGCCGCGGAGCTCTCGTGGCTGGCAGAGTAGTAGATCGCGCGGATCACGTACTCGTCGGGGAGCTCGGAGCGCTCCACGCGCTGCAGCCCATGAAAGAACTCGAGCGCGCGCTCCTCGTCCCGACTACGCGGGATCGTGGCGAACTTCTTCTCAGCGAGCTGCAGGACAGTGAGGAGATCACGCTCACGGCCGTACGCGAGAGTCCGCTCGATCACTCGGTTCGAGAGGATGCGCTCCTCGATCAGGCGCCCCTGCTTCGGGCAGTAGATCGCTGCGCCATTGAACACGAGCATCGGCGTCCCGAGCTCGAGCCCCTCGATCGCAGGCAGCGTCGCAACGGTGGAGCGGCCCGTCGCGATCATCACATGGACACCTCGCTCCGCGAGCGAGTGGAGCGCGTCGAAGTTCCTGGGGCGGATGCGCCCCTGGCCATCGAGCAGGGTGCCGTCGAGGTCGACGAGGACGGCGTCGTAGGTGGGTCGGTCGATCATGGGCGGGGAGCATAGCGCTTCGCCCGCGGGCTCGTCACGGATGCTCGCGCCGCGTCAGGGCGCCTCTCCCAGGGCCGCGCCTCACCTGGCTCAGAGCTGAAGGGTCACGCGCTCCGTCTTTCCAACGCGCACCGTGGCCTCGTGCTCCAGGAGGACATCCGGCTGGCTCTTGTGGCGCAGCGAGAGCTTCCAGGTTCCCGGCCGCAGCGACTGAATCGTCAGATTCGAGCGCCAGGAGCGGAATCTCTCGTTGCGCTTCTCCTTCTCCTCGCCATCGACCATGCGCTGCATCGTAACCGTGTACTTGTCGCGCTCCTGACGGCTCACGCCGGGAAGGTCCAGGCGCAAGACCCCCGCACGTTCGACCTGGAACTCCAGCGGGCCGAAGTACTCATCCCCGCCGAGCGGCCCCACCTGGACCGAACTCCCGACGACGTAGCGGTCGTAGCAGCCGACGACGAGCACCGCCTCCGGGGCGACGCCCCGCAGCAAGAAGCGCCCCTCGCGATCCGTTCGGATCGACCACGGCTTGACCTCGTCGTAGCTGAAGTCGGCGTCTCCGTCCTCATCCTCCGTGATGCGGACGCGATAGTCGTTCATGTCCTCGTTGACGAGGTCGTTGTCCTTCGCGTAGATGCTGATCGAGATGCCCTCGACGCCCTCGCCGTTCTCGTCGATCGCCTGGCCTTCGATGATCGCCACGCCGAGGGAGATGACCAGGTCGTCCGCCACCTTGGCAATGCGCACCTCGCGAACGGTCACCATCCGGCGATCGGCGTGCGAGACACGCAGCCAGTACTGGCCGACCTTGATCCCGGCGAACTTCACGCGACCCGCGTGGTCCGAGACCTGCGTGCGCGGATCCTCATTCGTTCCGAACCACCAGTTGTTGTCGTTCTGGGCATCGACCGGCTTTACCTTCACGAGAGCGCCCTTGAGCGGTTGCCCCGACTCCATGATCGTCGCGTTGAGTCCGCCGCGCGCCTCCACGCGCAGCTCGACGACCGCCTCTTCCCCTTCCGAGAGGAACAGGTCGTCCGCCGCCTCGAAGCCCGCCGACTCCCCGCCGTCGCCCCACGGGTTCATCTTCTCGAGCGCGCGGAACTCGTGCTTGCCCTCGGGCAGGTTCACGAAGACGACCTCGCCGCTCTCGCCCGTCTTGTTGTCCTGGCTGGCCTCGGGGTTCCAGTAGTTGTTCTGGCCCGTGTTCTTGCCGTCGATCTTGTGCTCGACGTACATGCCCGCGACGGGAGCTCCCTGACCGTCGACGATGCGGACGGTCACGGTCCCCCCCTTCGTCAGCTCGACGTCGACGACGTCTTCGTAGGGCGGAACGAGCCGCCCCTCCTCGCTGGCCTGGAACCCCTCCGCCAGCGCGCGCACGACGCAGATGCTGCCCTTCCACAGGGTGAGCATCGCGATGCCCTCCTCGTCCGTCTCGGCGAAGCGCACCGCCGACGTGGAGTGCGGCTCGCCTGCGCCCTCGCGCGTCCAGCGCGGCAACTGCGAGGCCTCGGCCGAGCGCGCCACGAGCACGCGGGCGCCCGCGACCGGCTCACCGCTCGCCTCGTCCACGACCCGCACGCGACCGATCGGAGCGGGCTCGAGCTCGCACTCGCCGAGGTCGAGCTCTTGACCGGGCCGCAGCATCACGCCCTTCTTCTCGAAGTCCGCGAAGCCCTCCGCGCGCACGCGCACGTCGCAGCTGCTGCCGTCCTCGCGTGGGCGCAGGCCCTCGTAGCGCACCGCACCTCCGGGGAAGTCGTGCTGCGGCTCGTCGTCCTCTCCTTTGAGCAGCCCGGAGTTCCCGAGGCCCTCCCCGCTGACGTAGACGACGAACGTCCCGAGGGACTTGCCCGACTCCTGACTCTTCACCGCGAGGAGGATCGTGGCCTCATCGCGGTGCTTGAACTCGACCTCGCGTCCGCCCGCCATCTCGTCGATGTCGTCGACGCCGCGAACGGCCTTCCAGCGGCCGGGCACCGCCGGGTCGTCCGACTTCGACTGGCGGTAGAGGCGGAGCTTGTACTGCACACCTGGCGCGAGCCCCAGCAGGGTGAAGCTTCCGCCCGCGAGCACCTCGGCGTGGCGCGGACGGTAGCGCTCGGCGCCCTTGACGTCGTCCGCGGCGCCGGAGGGCTGATCGTCGCCGCGCCGCCCCGTCACGCGCAGAGGCCCGTCGGTGACGGGGTCGAGCCCGACCACGTTGCCGCCGATGGAGAGTCCCTCCTCGAGTGCCAGCATCAGGCCGCGATCCGACATGCCTTCGGGCTCGGTCCGTCCCTTCAGCTCACCCACGCGGTAGCCAGGCGCGTCGAAGATCAGGTGCCAGCCCCCCGGCGCGAGGCTGGTGATCTCGAACTTGCCCTCGGGATCGGTCGTCGTCAGCGGGGCTCCGAACCCCGGCAGATCGAGACGCGAGTAGCCCGCGTCCGGTGAGATGGCGCCGAGCACCTGAACGCCTTCCACGCCCTTGCCCCGCGCTCCGGTCACCTTGCCAGCGAGTCGGATGCCGAGCTCGAGCTGGAAGCTTCCTAGGTCGTAGTCCTCGTGTTCGGGAACGGCGAGCGACTGGCGATTGAGCGGCGCGAGGCCGTCCGCGCGGACGACGAGCGCCAGTTTGCCGGCGGGCACGTCGTAGAGAACGAAGCGCCCCTCGTCGTCGGTCTCCGCCTCGAACGCCGGTCCGGGGGCGTTCATCGAGCTCATCTCCTCGACGTCGGCCGGCGGCGAGAACCACGGCTGTGCCTTGCGGGCAACGACGCGCGCGCCGACCACGGGAGTTCCGCCGCCGCGCACCACCGTGCCCGTCAGGCGTGACTCGTGCTCGGGCTCCGCTGCGGCCGCCGCTGCGGCCGCAGCGGCCTCGGGGTCGATGATCGGGTCGACCTCGAGCTCCTCACGGGAGCTGGTCGCTCCCTCGTCCACGACGACGTCGGGCCGTGTGCCGGGGAGCACGATGCCATCACCGAAGCCCGCCCTCACTTCCCCGGCGCCGGCCATGTCGAGGTCCGTCGTCGTCGGTGCTCCCAGGAAGCTGTTGCAGACCCACAGCCCACTCGCCAGCGCGAGCAGAACGACGAACAGAACGAGAGAACGCTGAGCTTGCATGGACCTACCGGACTCTCCCCTTCTTCCCGGCGCCGATCAAGCGCCTCTCCCCGAAGTACCTGTCAGGCCAGCCGATGCTACCCCGGATCCCGGGATCCCGACAGCGGGCCCCGGGGTCGCACCTCGACCGATCAGCCTTCGAGTTCGAGGAGCACCTCGACGGTCTCTCCGGGGAGCACCTCGATCCGGACCGGCTCGGCTCGACGCGTTGGCGCTTCGCCGCCCTGCGAGCCCATCATGTCGATCGTACGGGCCCCGACCTGCCACGTCCCGGGCCGCAGACTTCGCACAGTCGTCTGGCCGGACTCCCCGACGAACTCGCGCTCGGGGCCCGGGGCCTCCTCGGCCTCGCCGACGAAGTCGAGCTCCGCCATGCAGAAGGACGCCGCAGAGCCGTCCCTGTTGCGTATGAGTACGGTCAGAGACCCCGCGGCATAGACGGCGATGTCGACGTCGCGACGGGTCTGATTCCCGTCGACGGTCACGGGGCTCGACTCCCCGGGCTGGAAGTCACCGCTGCTCGTCTTCACCACGAGCTCCACGTTCGAGGCGACGCCGCGCAGCAGGTAGCGACCGTCCTCGTCCGTCACCGTCGTGGTCTTCGCCGCACCAGCGTTGGAGAACGTCATCGCACCGCCTGTGTCCCCCTGCACGACGAAGCTCATCGCCACGGCGCGCTGGGGTCCTTCGGACTCCCGGACCCGTTCGGGCCGTACTTCGATGCCCACGACGGGCTTCCCGTCCGAGTCCAGCACGCGTCCCTCGATCATCGCCACGGCGAGTTCGAAGACCTCGCGCTGATCGCCCGCTCCCACGCTCAGCTCGAACTCCGCGTCCATCGCGCGTGAGGGGTGCGCGATGCGCACGGTGTACTCGCCGACCTTCAGCTCCTCCTGGCGGAACGCGCCCTGGCCATCCGTGGTCGCCGCAGTGCCTCCGCCGAACATCGGCATCAGGCGCCGCATCTCCTCGTCCTCGCCGCTGGAAGCAGCTTCGAAGGTCAGGGTCGCGCCGACGAGCGGCTGGCCCCGCTCCGTCACTCGACCGACGACGGCACCACGCGGCGCAGCGCGCAGCGTGAGCTCCGCCTCGCCTCCCTCGGCGACCTGCACCTCCTCCCCCTGCTCCATCGAACCCGGCGAGGCTCCGCCGATCATCATCTGCCCGCCGCCCTCGAGGATCATGCCGCCAGGCGAGTCCTCCTCGAGCGAGAAGCGGTGGGCCCCCGCGGGCAGGTTCTTGAAGGTCACGGTGCCGTCGGACTTGGACTTGCGTGCCCCACTCCCCCCCAGGACGATCGGCCCACCGTCGCCCACGGTGGGTCGCTGGCGCACGCGCGCGCCAGCCTTCGGCTCGCCGGACGCGTCGAGGACGGTGACAACCACCGTGCCCCCGCGCTTCAGCCGCGCCTCGAGCTCGAGCTCGCCGCCTTCGGGCAGCTCGACCTCGGCGAGCGTGTACTCGGCGAACTTGCGGCCGTCGACGCTCAGTCGACAGAGCTTTCCGGGGAGGCTCGGCAGCTCGGCGACGCCGTTCTCGTCGGTCTCACCGCGGGTCGACTCGCTGCCGCCGAACGCGAAGCCCGCCTCCTCGGAGTCGCCCATCTCGAGCGAGATGCGTCGCTCGCCCGCGGCCATCGGAGCCGGCCGTTCGGTCAGGCGCACGCGCGCGTTGGCGACCGGCTCGCCCGTGGAATCGTCCACGACGCGCACAGTCACGATCGGGACGCGCTCCAGGCGGACATCCCCGAGCTCGGTGACCTCGCCGGCCGCGAGCTCGATGTCCTCGATGAGCCGCGGCGCGTAGCCGATCGCGGTGATCTTCACCTGGGTCCGCGGACGCGCGGGGTCGACCTGCACGTCCTCCATGGTCACGCGTCCGTCCGGGTGCTCCGTCTTCGCGTCACCTTCGTCGTTCCGCAGAGCCTCGAGCCAGCTAGCGCCCGCCTCGACGTCGAAGAGGGTGAGCGGTTCACCGGTTGCGGCGTCCAGGACGCGGAAGGTCAGGCCGTAGGACTCGGCCACCGTGAGCTCAACCCCACGGGCGCCGGCGTCCGCGCGCCGCGCGGACGAGCGCTCTTTTGCGAACAGGGCCGCCGAGCCCTTCGATTCGATGACGTGAAGTACGTGCGCGCCCTCGGTGAGCCCTCGCAGCTGAAACGCTCCACCGGCGCCGAGGGTCGCGATGCGCGGACTGCCGAACCCCTCGATCGGGTCGAAGTCGAGCTCTTCGGGCTTCGCCCGCACGACCAGTGCGTCGCTCTGGCCCGGTTGCAGGTCGCGCACGAAGCCGTCGATCGTGAAGCCGTCCTCGAGGACGTAGCGCAGCCCGGAGACGGTCTCACCGGGTAGGCTCGACTCGCCCTCGACCACGAGGTCGGGGTGGTCCGGGTGGGTCAGCCGCAGGCGGAACGCACCGGCCGTGAGCTCGTTCAGCAGGAAGCCACCGTCGGGCCCCGAAGTCACCAGCGAGCGCGACGGGCCGGCTCCGAAGGTCATCACCAGGCCGCCGCTGCGCTCGGTCACGATCGGGTCGAGCCCGACGCCGGATACACCGACGCCAGCCTGGTCGACGACGTAACCGCTGAGCGTCACGCCGCGAACCAGCACGAGGTCCTCGATCTCGGCTTCGTCGCCACCCTCGACGTCGCGCAGGACGCGCAGCGGCGCGAACGATGGAGCCCGCACCGCGAAGCGCAGCTCACCACGCAGCTTGGACTCGATCTCGAAGCGCCCGCCCTCGCCTGTCTGTGAACGCTCGACGCTCACGAGACCGTCCGCATCGTCGGGCAAGCGGTCGATCTGAGCGCTCGTGAAGCCGCTGCTGCGCGCGACGAAAACGCGCGCGTCCGGGACGGGGTTCCCGAATTCGTCCACCACGCGGCCCACGATGCTGCGCCCCGCCTGGGCGGTCCCGGTCGCAACGCCGCCCTCGGAGACCGGCGATGCGCTGGTCTCCGCCGTGGCCTCCTCGCGGGCGCCGATCTCCGGCGCGCTCGCGGCCGCGAGCTCCGTCGATCCACCCGGGCCCCCGGGCGCCTCGGGGGACTCCTGCGAGAGAGCGAGCACCTGCGCGCTCTCCTCGGCCGGCGGTTGCAGTGCGTACCAGGCTCCTGCGACGACGACGACGGTGGCGGACAGGGCGAGTAGCAGAGGAGACGTACGCATCGCGGGGAGACCTCGAACGGCGTTGGAGTGGACCGGGGTGGGAAAAATCCTGTAGCCGCCGGTACGCCGCCTGCAGGGGCCGGTTGGCTTCTTGAGAGATTCCAACCCTCACTTCCTGTGAATCTCCCGTAACCGCACCAAGGGATCCAGCGCCCGTTTCGTCCCCCTCACGAGCCCGTCGCTCGCCCCCATGCTCGAAAGTCCCCGGATTCACGACCGATTCGCCCCAAGGCGGCCCTCAGAGGGCCTCACTTGCCTGTTGCACCCCCGCATGTTCCCATGCAGATCGGGGCCCGTTGCCGCGCCTTCACACGGCCGGAACGGTGATCGGATGGAATCTAGGGAGAGTCCTTTCGTAAAGGTCCAGGCGTCTCGCATCGCGCCCGGGTCCCCCGAAACCTGGCAACCCGTTCCATCGTTCTCTGGAGGAGAGCCTAGATGAACCCACTTCTGCGCCTACCCACGCTCGCGCTCGCAGCCCTGGCGTTCGTGTTCCTCGCGACCCCGGTGCTCGCCCAGGCCCCCAAGGCGGGCAAGCATTACGAAGACAACATCGACCTCGGCTTCAAGGTCAAGATGCCGAAGGACTGGGAGTTCACACCGCCCCAGCCCGGCGAGAACGCCCTGATCGGCAAGTACACCCCGGCTCGCAACCGGTACATCAACATCAGCCCCGAGAACATCCTCTGGCTCGAGGCCTACCTGGTGAAGTTCGACCGCCGCAAGAAGGCGGGCGAGGACGAGGACGAGGACGATAATGGGGAAGGGGAAGGGGACGAGAGCTCCGCGTCCGGCGACACCGACTCGACCGGCGCCCCCTACACCGACCAGCAGAAGGACCTCCTGGAGTGGCTCGACCGCCACATGATCGGGAGCGGCTTTCGCGTCAAGGAGGCCAAGGACAAGTCGATCGACAAGGTCGACTCGACCGAGTTCCTGATCGAGGGCAACTCGAACGGTGACCCGTTCCACGTGTTCGCCACCGTCTATCGCCTGCGCCCGGACTGCGACGTCGTCTTCCTGCTCAACGGGCCCGAGGACGACAAGAAGTGGCGCAAGTACGAGTCCGCGGCCAAGAGCATGGCCAAGTCCTTCCGCACGGTCGATCTGGAGGTGCTCGAGCTGTCCGACGCGAAGGCCGGTGACCATGGACTGCGCTCCCTGAAGCGCGCGAAGCTCGAGAAGGAGGTCGCCATGACCCCCGGCTGGGAGCTGTACGAGACCGAGAACTACTTCATCATCTCGAACAACGACGACCGCGAGTTCATGAAGGAGCTCCAGGAGCGGCTGGAAGCGATCCGCGCCGTTTACGAGGAGATGTACCCCTTCGACGACGCCTCGCGCATCAAGGTCGCCGCGGCGAAGCGCCGCGCCGAAGAAGGCGAGGACGACGAAGAGGACGGGCCCAAGTTCAAGCCGCGCGAGACGAGCTCCGGCTACTCATCGCAGCAGCGCTCGCAGTGCAGCGTTGTACGCGTCTGCAAGAACCGCACGCAGTACCAGGAGTACGGCGGCCCCGGCGGCTCCGCTGGCTACTGGGCCGCCTACCAGGAAGAGCTCGTCGTCTACGACGACAAGGAAGGCGGCGGACGCGGTGACACCTGGGCCGTCCTCAATCACGAGGCCTTCCACCAGTACATCTTCTACCTGTACGGAAGCATCTCTCCGCACTCCTGGTACAACGAAGGCCACGGCGACTACTTCGCGGGCTACGAGTACAAGCACCGCAAGTTCAAGCTGACGCCCTTCAAGTGGCGCAAGATCCACGTGCAGGGCATGGTTCGCGAGAACCGCTTCGTCCCGCTCGAGACGATCTTCGCCTGGACCCAGCGCGACTACTACGGCTCCAGCGAGTGGGACACCGACATCGGCGATCACTACGCTCAGGGCTGGTCGCTCGTCTGGTTCCTGCGCACCGGCGACGGCAAGGCGCCGGGCTGGAACGACGACTGGAACCGAATCCTGCCCGTGTACTTCGAGGCGCTGGCCTCGACCGAGGACCTGGAGGCCGCGGTCGAACAGGCCTTCGAGGGCGTCGACTACGAGGCCATGACCGAGTCCTGGAAGGCGTTCACGATGAAGTGAGTCGCCGAGCGGGGGTCGAGACCCCGCGCCCGACCCGCTAGTCTGGTCCCACCGGCGCGCGCCCGCTCGCGGACGCGCGCCGCTCCAATACAACCCACCCCGCGCTCTCCCGCGCCACGCTCCGATGCTTCGCACTGCCGCCCTCGCCGCGCCTCTCCTCGCCTTCCTCGCGCCCTCCGCGCTGCCCGATCGGCTCATCACCGACGACGGGCGGATCATCGAGCTCGTCAAGGCTCGCGCCATCGAGAACGGCTACTCGTTGACCTTCGAGGCCGGTGAGATCGTGGTCGGACCGGACGCCGGCATCGCCTCGATCGAGATCGAGGGCGACATGTCGGACTACGAGCCGGCGAACGACGACGAACGCGAGAAGCTCGAGCAGGGCTACGTCCGCTACCGCGGCAAGTGGCTCAGCAAGGTCGCGTACGAGAGCGAGCTGCGGAAGCAGTTCGAGGCCTCCAAGGCGCGGACGGACGAGATCGCCGCCCACTCCGAGTGGCACAACGCCTGGGAGCTGGAGACGAAGCACTTCGTGATCCGCTCCAACACGTCCGAGGAGCTGCTCGACTACTACGGCAACCTGCTCGAGGCCTACTACGACCTCATGAACAAGCGCATCGGCATCAAGCCGACGCTGTCCTACAAGCGCAAGAAGATGACCGTGCGCATCTTCAAGTCGCACAAGGAGTTCGTCGACCTGTCCGACGCCAGCTCGATGTCGGTCCTCGGCTACTTCTGGTCCGGGGACGACTCCCTGAACTTCTTCCACGACTACGAGGAGCCCACGCGCAGCGAGTGGGTGGCGCTGCACGAGTGCACGCACCTCCTGACGTTCCTCGTCGACCAGCAGTACAGCCCGCAGATCTGGCTCAACGAAGCCGTCGCCGACTACTACGGCTCCTCGAACATCGAGACCGACCAGAAGGGCCGCATCACGATCGAGCCGGGCCTCCTTCAAACCGACCGCGTCCTGACCGTGCAGCAGGCCTTCGAGGACGACAACTACACGCGGCTGAAGGAGCTCTTCTTCATCGACCGCGGCACGTACAACGGCTTCCACTACGCGCACGGCTGGTCGCTCGCGTACTTCTTCTACAATCACGACGACGGCAAGCACGCCAAGAAGTTCGGCAAGTTCTTCAAGGACCTCTACACGCTGAAGAAGGGCACGCCCTACGTCTCGCAGCCCGGGCCCGGACCGACCGGTACGGCCAAGAAGGTCTCGCCGGAGGACATCCGCGACCTGATGCTGAAGGCCACCGGCTACGACTCCGTCGACGACCTCGAGAAGGACTGGAAGGAGTTCATCGCCGCGATCCCGATCGACAGCGGGCCGGCGCTGCTCAAGCGCGGCATCAACCGCACGCGCCGCGGCGAGTTCGACGACGCGATCAAGGACCTCGACAAGGCCATCGAAGAGGGCGTCACCGACCCCCGCGCGTGGGCCTATCGGGGCATCTCCAAGTCCTTCACGGCGGACAGCTCGGGCGGCATGAAAGACCTGGAGGTCGCGATCGAGAAGGACCCGCTGAACGCCCAGTTCCACTACCGGCTGTCCCAGCTCCACTGTGGAATCCGGTCGACGGGCGGCAGTTGGGCGTTTTCCATCAGCACCGACGAGGAATACGACGATCCGGAGGGTAAGAAGCACGCCGGGTTCGCGGCGGAGCTCGACCCCCAGAACGAGGCGTACCGCGCCTGGTTCCAGCAGTTCAAGTAGCCCCGACCCTCACCCGCAGCTCCGAACCTTGCGCCTCCCCCTTCACGCCGCTCTCGCGCTTCTCCTCCTCGCCCTCGCCAGCTGCCGCGGCACGCGCTCCCTCGTCGACCCGGTCGTCGAGGTCCGCACGGCCGGCGGGACCGAGCTCGGCGTCTCCACGGACTACGGCGTCGTCTTCCTGGGCCGCACCTCCCAGGCCGGGCCCGTCGAGATCACCGCCTGGTTCGGCGACGGTCCCTCGATCGAGGACAGCACCATCGAACCGATCGAGGACGGGATCTTCACCGCCGAGGTCGAGATCGAATTGCCGTCCGTGCCGCTCCTGTTCGTCGACCCCGGCCCCGGCGAATTCGTCGCCGTGCAGGGACGCACCGAGCAGGGCTCCTGGCGCGAGATCGTGACCATCGCGAGCGACCCGCGCGTGTTCGGCCTGATCATCGAGATGCCCGAAGCGCTGCGCGGTCGCGACGACCAGATCGGCGCCGCCGTCTTCCGCTACATCGAGGACGACCGCGAGCGGCTCCAGCTCTACGGCCTGGTCTCGGGGCGGCTCGAGCTCGACACGGCCCAGGGCAAGAAGGAGTACGCGACCGTAATGGGTCCGGACCAGCTCTGGCGACTGGTCACGCTGCGGCGCCACTACCCGCGCCGCAAACCGCAGGTCTACCGCGACGACATCCTTTGACGCGGACCGAGCGGGCCGGTCCCGCTCGACGGATCGATGCGAAGACCCGCGCCGGCGCAGCCCTCAGCTGCGCCAGAAGCTCGGGATGAACAGCGCCACCACGGCGTAGAACTCGAGCCGGCCGAGGATCATGAAGACCGTCAGGACGATCTTCACGAGGTTGGGCATCTCCGCGAAGTTCAGGGTCGGCCCGACCTTCCCGAGTCCGGGCCCGATGTTGTTCAGGGTCGCGACCACCGCGGTGGACGCCGTCTCGAGGTCGATCCCGTAGACCGCGAGGAAGACCGTGCCGCCGAGGAAGACGAAGATCCACAGGACGAAGTAGCCCGTGATCGAGGAGACAACGGAGTCCTCGAGGGCCACTCCATCGACGCGCACCCCGTGCAGCGCGCGCGGCCGGATGAACTGACGCACGCCCTTGAGCGCCGCCTTCGCGACGATGATGTAGCGGATCACCTTCACGCCCCCGCCAGTCGAGCCCGCGCAGGCGCCGATGACTGCGAGCATCATGAGCCAGATCCGGCAGACCTGCGGCCACTGGTCGAAGTCCGCGGTGCCGAAGCCCGTGCTCGTCTCGAGGCAGATCACCTGGAAGAACGAGTCGCGCATCGCGAGGCCGTAGGAGCGGTAGTCGGGCAGCCCGAGCGCCGCGTCCCCGTTGCTACCGCCCCAGAACCAGAGGACCGTCGCGATCACGAAGATCGAGCCGAAGGTCAGGAGCGCGTAGACCTTCACCTCCGTCGAGGAGACGATCGCCCGCCACCCCGAACGGAAGCCGTTGCGCAACCCGAGGTCGTAGAACGCGAAGTTGATCCCCGCGACGAACATGAAGATGCCAATGATCAGCTCGACCTTGAACGACGCGAAGTGCGCGACGCTGGACGAGTAGTTCGAGAAGCCGCCGGTCGCGATCGTGCCGAAGGTGTGGATCAGGGCGTCGAACACCCCCATGCCGGCGACGACGAGTAGCACGCACTCGAGAATGCTGAGCCCCACGTAGATGCGCAGCAGCGTCATCGCGCTATCGCGCACGAGGTGGCGGCCCGCTTCACGCGAGATGCCGGGGATCTCGGAGCGGAAGAGGCTGCGCCCACCCGTCGGGAAGAGCACCACGAACACCATCACGATGCCGAAGCCGCCGAGCCAGTGCGTGAAGGAGCGCCAGAAGCCGATGCCCTTCATCTCCTGGTGGAAGCGATCGATGTCCACGGCCGGCAGGATGGTCGAACCCGTCGTCGTGAAACCCGAGACGGACTCGAAGACCGCGTCCACGGGCGAGGCGATCAGCCCCGAGAACAGGTACGGCAGCGCGCCGAGCATGCCCGCGACGACCCACACGAGCCCGACGACCGCGAGCCCCTCGCGCCGGTAGAAGTCGGGGCGCCCCTCTTCGGTCAGACGCGAGCCGCGATTGGGCAGGATCAGGAGCGCGCCGATCAGGCCCGAGATGAGCGCGGAGTACGCGCAGGCGCTGACGCCGTCGGGCTCGCCGAAGTAGTAGGCCACCGCCGCCGGAGCCAGCAGGAAGACCGCGACGATCAGGCTGACGCAGCCCAGCAGCCAGCAGACGGCGCGCAGGTTCAACTCAGGCCCCCCTCGATGCGCCGAAGATCTCGAGGACCCGATCGACGTTCTCCGGGAGCGCGAACACGATCACGTGGTCTCCGATCTCGACGACCGTGTCGCCGACGGGCACGAGCGACTCCTCGCCCTTCACCACGGCGCCGACGACGGCGCCCTTCGGGAGACCGAGCGACTTGATCTTGACGCTGGTCTTCTTGCCGGAGAAGTTCGCGGTGACCTCGAGCACCTCCGCCTTGCCCTCGCCGACGACGGCGATCGCCGAGACGGAGCCCGAGCGCACGAAGCGCAGGATTCGGTTGGCGCACAGGATGCGCGGCGAGATGGCCTGGTCGATCCCGAGCAGGTCGTAGATGTGCCGGTAGGTTGGCTTGTTGACGAGCGCGATCGTGCGCTCGGTGCCCAGCGAGTGCATGAGCAGGCACGTGACCATGTTCTGCTCGTCGTCGCCGGACGTCGCGATGAAGACGTTCGCCTCGCCGATGCGCTCCTCCTGCAGCATCTCGAGGTCGCTGGCGTCCCCGTCGAGCACGATCACGTTCCCCGGGAACTCGGCAGCGAAGGCCTTCGCTCGAACCGTGTTGCGCTCGAGGACACGGATCGTGATGCCGGGGACCTCGAGCAGGCGCCGCGTGACCGCGCGCGCGATGCCCCCGGCCCCCATGATCACGACGCTGCGCCGGCGCTCCATCGGGGCTCCGCAGGCGACCTCGAACGCGTCGAGGGAGTGGTGCTTGCCGATCGCCCAGACCTGCTCGCCCTCTGTCAGCCGGTACTCGCCGGTCGGGATCTCGAAGTGGTCGCCGCGCATGACCGCCGCGATCAGCACGCCGCTCGGCAGATCCAGCTCGGCGAGCGTTCGCCCGCCGAGCTTGCTGCCCGGCTCGATGCGATAGCGGCGCGTCTGGATTCGTCCGCTGGCGAAAGTCTCGACCTCCAGCGCGTGGTGCTCACGCACCGTGTTCACGATCTCTTCCGCCGCGAAGTCCTCGACGGACAGGACGACGTCGAAGCCCAGCGCCTGCTTGTAGAAGTAGCGGTAGTCGTTCAGCCGCTCCATGTCCCGCAGGCGCAGGATCACGCGCTTGGCCCCCAGCTCGCGAGCCAGGACCGCCGTCAGCATGTTGGCCTTGTCGTTGTCGGTCACGGCGACGAGCAGGTCGCACTGCGAGACTCCGGCGCGGGTCAGCACTTCGGCGTCCGCCGCGTCGCCCATGACGACCTGGACGTCCAGGGACTCCATGATTTTTCGGGCCTTGACGGGATCGGTGTCGATCACGCTCACCCGGTGCCCCTCGCGAGAGAGGATGTCGGCGAGGTGGTAGCCCACTTCGCCGGCGCCGATCACGGTGATGTCCATGGCGGAGACGATAGCAACTCGCCCCCGGCGAGTCCCTCGTGGTCGAGGGAGAGCCGGACTCGTCGAGACGCCTGCTCCGAACTTGACGCGCAGGGCTCACCTCGGAGTCCGTCCGGGGCGGGCAGCGCGAGCCGGAGACCGGGGCCCCTACGAACGCCGCGAGTCGGAGAATCCGGGCCGCTCGCCGCGCGCCGGGCCCCAGTCCGGCCAGGGGCCGCTGGACGGCCGCCGCGCCTCGCCGTCACGGGTTCGCAGGAGCCGCCGTGTGATGACGTTGTAGACCGGCTTGCCCAAGCGACGCCAGACCAGCGCGAGCGGTCCGCGCCGGGCTCCGTGACCGCGGCCGTGCAGGACGCCCGCGGACGCCGGGCCACGCCCGTCGCGGGTGTAGCGCCGGCGGTGCTTCTGCACGTGCCGCAGGTCCTCCCGGCAGCGCGCGCGAAAGCCGCGTCCGCGCCCGCGATGCACGCTCGCGAGCTGGAAGTCGATCAGGTGCGGAAAGCCGTCCTCGCCGACGAGCAGGTTCTGCTCCTTGTGCAGGTCGTTGTGGCAGACGCCGCGCGCGTGGAGCGCCTCGACCAGCGCGTCGAGGTGGTCGAAGTAGTCCTCGGGCAGGCTCGTCGCCAGGTGCAGCGGCTCACCGGCGAGCCAGCTGCGCAGGAGGACGTCCCGCGATCGCGGCACGCGACCGGACGCGCTCGGCGCTTGCTGCGCAGCCTCGTCGTGGACCACCGACGGAGTACCCGCCTGTCCGGCGAGCTCCTCCAGGGCGCGGCGCTCCCGGCGCGAGAGCAGACGGGCCACGATTCCGGAGCCAGGGATCCGGGCCCCACAGGCCACGCGCCGCAGCAATGCGCCCCCCTGGGACCCCTTCAGCCGCTCGACGCGACCGAAGCTGTCCTCCTTGAGCGTCTCCTGAACTTGCCACTCCTCCATGGGCCGCCTATTCTCCGGCGCCTGGACGGCGATTGCGAGTGACAGCAGCCAAGCAGCAAGAGCGCGCGAGCGCCGACAGCGCCCCGACGCGGGGAGCGATCCGCATCCGGGGTCTCACGCGCTCGTTCGGCGGGCACGTCGCCCTGGCACCGATGGACCTCGACGTCGGCCCCGGTGGGGTCACGGGCCTCTTGGGTCCGAACGGCAGCGGCAAGAGCACGCTGCTGCGCACTCTGATCGGACTCGTGCCGCGCCACGGCGGCGAGGCGTGGCTCGACGGCGTGGCGCTGGCCGGCGAC
>CAYGST010000035.1:0-18235 GCA_964352415.1 uncultured Planctomycetaceae bacterium
CTCGGTCACGCCGCCACCTCGCCGGCCGACGCCCGAGCAGCCAAGCGGCGCGCCCCGCGAGAGTTCGTGCGATCGCCGCCTCCGTACGAAGACGGGCGGCGGAGGCGCGCTACTTCTTCTTGGTCGCCGCCCAGGCGCGATCGAGCGCCGCGATGGCCTTCGTCGGGTCCTTGGCGACCGCCTTCTCGCAGCGGCCGCAGCACAGCTTGATCAGGCGGTTGGCCACGACGACCTGCTTGGTCGCGCTCGCATCGCCCAGCTCCTCACCGGAGATCGGGCAGGTCGTGAGCGGGTAGGCCTTGCCCTGAGCGCGCATGACCTGCTTGTCGAGGTCGGCCACGTACTTGCCGGGGTCGGCCTTGACCTTCTTCGCGCACATCTTGCAGCAGACGCGGAAGAGGCGGTTGCCGGCGACGACGTTGACGCCGACGTCCTTGCCCTCTTCTTCGAGCGGCTCGCCGCTGATGAGGCAGGTCTTCGACGGGTAGACCTTCAGCTGGTCGTCGGCGATCGCCTTGTCGAGCACGGCGATGTACTTCGCCGGATCGGCTTCGAGCTTGGGCACGCAGCCCTTGCAGCAGAGCTTGACCTCGCGGCCTTCGACGCGCTGGGAGATGGGGTCCCCCATCGAGCCGAGCTTCTCACCGGAGACCGGGCAGGTCGTGACCGTGTACGGGTCGCCCTTCCACTCGGTCTTGGCCTCGGCGGCGGGCTTGGTGTCCTGGGCGGCGAGGGTCGCCTTGACGTAGGCGTCCTTGTCGGCCGCCGCCCAGCCCGCGAACGTCCCCTTGCAGTTGCCGCAGCAGAACGCGATGCGCTTGCCGGCGTGCTCGGTGACGCACTCGCTGTCCACAGCCTTCTTGCTGATCGGACAGGTCGTGTTGATGGCGTCGCCGACCGTGGCGGCGGTGGGTTGAGGGGTCGCGTCCGCCGGGGCGCCGGCGCCGGCGAGGGCGAAGGCGGGGAGCAGGGCGAGCAGCGCGAGTGCGATGAACTTCATGAGGAATCCTCCAGTGGGGTAACGAGTTCGAGGGCCGTCGAACGGCCCGGGGGTCATTCGGAACGGAAGCCCCGTCGGAGCCGAAGCTCTTCGACGAAACTGTACAGGACGGGCACGACGAAGATCGTGATCAGGGCCACGAGCATCCCTCCGACGGACGGGACGGCCATCGGGACCATCACGTCGGAGCCGCGGCCGGTGGACGTCAGGACCGGGAGGAGGGCCAGGATCGTGGTCGCGGTCGTCATCAGGCAGGGCCGGATGCGCCGCTTGCCTGCCTCCACGACCGCCTCGCGCACACCGGCGCGATCGGTCGGGCTGGCGCGCTCGAAGGACTGACGCAGGTAGGTCGCCATCAACACGCCGTCGTCGGTCGCGATCCCGAAGAGGGCGAGGAAGCCGACCCATACGGCGACGCTGAGGTTGAGCGGAGCGATCTGGAACAGCTCGCGCAGGTCGACGCCGCCCACCGATGCGTCGAGGAACCAGGGCTGCCCGTACAGCCACAGCATCAGGAAGCCGCCGGACCACGCGACGAAGACGGCCGAGAAGACGATGGCTGTCGTGATCGTCGAGCGGAACTGCAGGTAGAGCACGAGGAAGATCAGGAACAGCGCGAGCGGCAGGACGACGCGCAGCGTGGCGGCCGCGCGCTGCTGGTTCTCGTAGTTGCCGGCGAAGCGGTACGACACACCCGCGGGCAGCGCGTAGGCGCCCGACGCGATCGTCTCCGCGAGGTGCGCCTGCGCCTCCTCGACGACGTCGACCTCCGCCACGCCCGGCTGCTTGTCGAACAGAACATAGGCCGTGAGGAACGTGTCCTCGCTCTTGATCGCCTGCGGACCCGGCGTGTAGCGCACCTCGGCGACCTGCCCCAAGGGCACCTGCACGCCGCTCGGCGCTGGTACGAGGATGTTCTCGAGCTCCTCGAGGCTGTCACGACGCTCGCGCTGGTAGCGCACGCGCACCGCATACCGCTCGCGCCCCTCGACCGTGGTCGTGAGCTGGCGGCCTCCGATCGCGACCTCGATCACGTCCTGGACGGCGCGCACCGACAGTCCATAGCGCGCGATCGCGCGGCGATCGATGTCGATCTCGAGGTACGGCTTGCCGATCACGCGATCCGCGAAGACCGTCGTTGGCCGGATCGACGGCACCTCCTTCAGGAAGCCCTCGATCGCGAGCGCGACCTCTTCGATCGTCTCGAGGTCGGGGCCGTAGACCTTGACGCCCATCGGCGCGCGCATGCCCGTCTGCAGCATGATGCGACGCGTCTCGATCGGCTGGAGCATGGACGCCGTCGTCATGCCCGGGATGGCGGCGGCGTGCTCGATCTCCGTCCAGATGTCCGCAGGGCTCTCGATCTCATCGCGCCACTGGCGGAACGGCCGGCCGTCGTCGTCGGGCACGAGCTCGCCGCGCTCGTCACAGACGAACGTCCCGGCTGCGTCGTCGAACGCGAAGTTCAACCGCCGGCCGTTCGCGTCGCTGCGGTACTCCTGATGGTAGGTCAAGATCGTCTCGACCATCGAGACCGGAGCGGGGTCCAGTGGACTCTCGACGCGGCCGATCTTGCCGACGACCTGCTCGATCTCCGGGATCGCGCGCAGCCGCCGGTCCTGCTGCTGCAGGAGCTCGAACGCCTCGCCGATCGAGGCGTGCGCCATCGTCACGGGCATCAGCAGGAACGAGCCCTCGTCGAGCGGCGGCATGAACTCCTCGCCGAGGCCGGGGAAGGCCTCCACGAGCTTCGCGTCCGCGCCGCCCGGTTCACCAGCGCCCGGAACGAGCGCGCCCGCGACGCGGGGGTAGCCGAGCCAGATCACGAGCCCGAGCAGCAGGAGCCCGCCGGGCAGCGAGAGGAACGCGAGCTTGTGGTCGAGGCACCAGCGCAGGAGCGGCTCGTAGCTCCAGATCACGCAGCGGAAGAGCAGCAGCACGCCGCCCACGACGCCGATGGTGAAGACGAGGTTACCGAGCTCGCGCGTGGGCCCGAGCGGCTCCCAGAAGCGCGCGAGCAGGACGGCGACGAGCAGCGCGACGATCCAGTTCGCCCCGACCCCGGCGACCTCGCGCACCCGCGCGGGTACGAGCGACTCCACGAGCGATCGTCGCTGAGCCCCGCCCTCGGGCCGGCCTCGACCGAACAGCAGATGGGCCGCCGCGGGAAGAACGACCAGCGCCACCACGATCGAGGCCAGCAGCGCGAAGGTCTTCGTGAATGCCAGGGGACGGAACAGCTTGCCCTCCGCCCCTACCATGGTGAACACGGGCAGGAAGCTGATCACCGTCGTGAGCACCGCGGTCATCACGGCGCCGCCGACCTCGGAGGCGCCTGCACGCACGGCCAGCAGGCGCTCGCGCACCGATTGTTGCGGCTCGACGTGACGCAGTACGTTCTCGACCAGCACGATCCCCACGTCGACCACCGTGCCGATCGCGATCGCGATACCCGACAGCGCGACCACGTTGGCGTCGACGCCGAACTGCTTCATTGCGACGAACGTGATCAGCACCGTCAGCGGCAGCAGCCCGGAGATCAGCGCCGCGCTGCGCAGGTGTCCGACCATCAGCAGCACGACGAGCAGCGTGACGAGGATCTCGAGCGAGAGCGCGTGCTCCAGCGTTCCGAGGGTCTCGCGAATCAGCCCCGAGCGGTCGTAGAACGGCACCACGGTGATGCGCGATATGCGTCCATCCTCCAGCTCGCGCGCCTCGAGCCCCGCCGCGATCTCCGCCAGCTTGGCCTTCACCCCCTCGAGCACCTCGAGCGGATTGGCGCCGTAGCGCGCCACGACGACGCCGCCGACCGCCTCCGCGCCGCCCTTGTCGAGCGCGCCGCGGCGCAGCGCCGGTCCGAGGTTCACCGTGGCGATCTGGCGCACCGTGATCGGCACGTTCTCGGAGACGCCGACGACCGTCTCCTCGATGTCCTCGAGGCTCTCGAGGAAGCCGAGCCCGCGCACGACGTACTCCGCCCGGTTGATCTCGATCGTGCGCGCGCCGACGTCGACGTTGGACGCCGTGACCGCGCGGAAGACGTCGTCGAGCGTCACGCCGTGCGCGCGCATCGCGTCGGGATCGACGTCGATCTGGTACTCCTGGACGTGCCCGCCGATCGAGGCGACCTCGGCGACGCCGGGCACGCTCGCGAGCGCGTAGCGCACGTGGTAGTCCTGCGCTGAACGCAGCTCGTGCAGGTCCCAGCCGCCGGCGGGCGCGCCATCCTCGTCGCGCCCCTCGAGCGTGTACCAGAACACCTGACCGAGCGCCGTCGCGTCGGGACCGAGCGCGGGCTGAACGCCGTCGGGCAGCGTGCCGCGCGGCAGGCTCCCGAGCTTCTCCAGCAAGCGGCTGCGCGACCAGTAGAACTCGACGTCCTCCTCGAAGATCACGAAGATCGACGAGAAGCCGAACATCGACGTGCTGCGGATGCTCTCCACGCCGGGGACGCCGAGCAGCGCGACGGTCAGCGGATAGCCGACCTGGTCCTCGACGTCCTGCGGTGAGCGCCCGGGCCAGCTCGTGAAGACGATCTGCTGGTTCTCCCCCGTGTCGGGGATCGCGTCGACCGGCACCGGGTCCTGCGGCAGGCCAGCGAGGTCCCAGCCGAACGGCGCGACGCGCAGGCCCCACCCCGCGGCGAGCAGCGCGAGCAGCGCGACGAGCAGCTTGTTCTCGAGGAAGTAGCCGATCAGCCGATCGAGCGGCGAAGAGGTGTTCGGAGTGCTCATCCCTTCGCTACTCCCCTCCGAGGGTGCGCACGACCGCGCCACAACGCAGCATCTCGCTGCCGAAGTACGGATTCGAGACCACCTCTCCGACCTGGACCCAGTCGGCGCCGACGTCGTCGAAGGCCATCGGGCAGTGCACGACGCGCAGGTCGCTGTCGAGCGGGTTACCGGCGCGCTCGGCCAGGGCGATCACGCCCGTCGTCAGCGCTTCGAAGGCCACGCGCAGACTCGCGATGCCTTTGGCGTCGTGGGCGGCGCGGTGCGCCCCATCGAAGACTGCGCGCTGCTCCTTCCAGAGTGTGGACGCCAGGCCCGGCAGCCCCGCGAAAGTGGACGAGTCGAGCTCACCCACCAGCGCTTCGAGAGCGACGCGCGCAGCCGCCTCGTCGTCCGCTGCCAGCGCGACCTGCAACCGCAGGTACGTCTCGAACAGCGGTTCGAGGGCCGCGCGCAGCGCTTCGGCCTCGAAGGTCCCGAGCGCGCTCGCCTCCGCTGGCTGGCTCATCATGCTCGGCTTGGCCAGGATCTGCATCGAGCTGTCGATGCGGAACGCGCCGTTCGTGACGACGCGCTCGCCCTCTTCCAGCCCCGCGAACACGAGGTAGTCGTCGCCCGCCCGCGGGCCGAGCACGACCTCGCGCCCCTCGTAGGTCCGTTCGACCGGGAGCGCGCCTTCGGCTCCGCCCTCGGCCAGCACTTCGACGTAGACCACCGCCCGCTTACCCGTGACGAGCACGGCGGAGGCGGGCACGACGAGCGGCTCGACGGCGCTCTCCGGCGCGCCGGAGACGAGCCCGAGCTCCTCCGCCCGTACGAGGTCCATTCCGCAGACGTCGCACTCACCAGGGCCGTCCTTCACGATCTCGGGGTGCATCGGGCTGACCCACTTGCCGGCGAGGTAGCGGTCGAGAACGACGCCGCCGTCGCCGAGGCGCGACTGCGCGACGCCGCGCACGAACATCCCGGGCTTCAGCCGGCGTCTCTCGTTGGCGACGTTGACGCGAACCTTCGCCGTACGCGTGTGCTCGTGGATGATCGGGTCGATGAACGCGATCGTGCCGCGAACGCGCTCGCCGGGCAGCGCTTCGACGACGAGGTCCACCTCCTGACCGTGCCGCAGCCATGCCAGGTCCTGCTCGTAGGCGTCGAGTCGCACCCACAGATGATCGAGGTCGGCGATGCGGTAGATGGGCGTCCCCGTCTGGACGTAGGCGCCCTGGTCGAGCAGCTTCTCGATCACGACTCCGCCGCTCGGCGAGGTCAGCATGACGTGGTCCTCGGCCGTGCCGCGCTCCTCGATGGCGAGCACCTGCGACTCGGTGAGGCCCCACAGGAGCAGCTTCTCACGCGCGGCCTCGTAAGAGCGCAGGTTGCTCTTCGCGAGGAACTCGCTCGACTCTCGGCTCGTCGCCTCGAGCAGCTCGCGCGCGGCGAGCAGCTCGTCCTGCGCGGTGAGCAGGTCGGGGCTGTAGAGCGAGACGAGGTGATCGCCCTCCGCGACCTGCACACCCGTGTAGTCGACGAACAGCCGCTCGAGGCGGCCCGGCACCCAGGCCGAGATCGTCCGCACGGCCGTCTCGTCGAGGTCCACCTTGCCGACGAGACTCACCGAGCGCGTGACCGGCCGGCGCTCGACCGGCGTCGTGACGATGCGCGCCAGCGTCGCCGCCGACGCGGACAGCGTCAGGTGACGCGGGTCACCGCTGGTTGCGCCGCGCAGCACGAGGTCCATGCCGCAGATCGGACACGGCCCGAAGTCGGGCAGCTGGATCTGCGCGTGCATCGGGCAGGTCCAGACCTCCGCCTCCTGCACCGCGGGTGTCGAGTCGGCGCTCGGCTGTGTCTCGGCAGAGCTCTCGACCGACCAGCGTCCGATCGCGACCAGCAGGGCCGCGAACGCGAGGAAGATCAGCGTCTTCACGATGGACTTCATCACAGCGCCTCCCCCGTCAGCGCGCGCAGCCGCGCGCGTCCCTGTCCGTAGTCGCGACACGCTCGCCAGTACGAGCGCTCGAACTCGAGCAGCGCGCGCTCGGAGTCGATCACGTCGAGGACCGACGCGTCGCCCGAGCGGTAGCTCGCGAGCGTCAGCTCGAGCGCTTCTTGAGCGCGCGGGAGCAGCGAGTCGCGGTAGAGCCCGATCCGGCGTGCCGCATCCGTGGCGCGGTACGCCTGCTCCTCGAGGTCGGCGCGCAAGCGCAGCTCCTCCGCGTCGAGCTCCTCTCGAAGCGCTCGCGCCAGGTGCCGCGACTCACGCTCCGCCGCCGCGTAGCTGCCCGTCCACACCGGCAGCGAGATGCCGAGCCGCAGCAGCACGGGGTCGTCACCGCTCCCCGGCGTCGAGGGATCCAGCGCGTCGCCCGTCTGCAGGTAATCGACGCCGACGTCGAAGCTCGGCCGGCGCCGGTAACCCGCGACCTTCTCCGCCTCCTGCTCGGCGGCGAGCGCCTGAGTCAGCTCGTGCAGGCGCGGATTGCGCGCGAGCGCGGCGCTGCGTGCCTCGGCCAGGTCGACCGGCTGCACCGACGGCTCCTCCGCTGCTGGCATCGGGAGCGGCCTGGGCGCACCGCGCAGGTGCAGCGCACGCGCGAGCTGCGCCGAGGCGGCCGGTCGCCGCGCTTCCAGGCTGGCCAGCTCGTCCTCGAGACGTCCGACCTCGACCTGCAGCTTGACGAGGTCCGCCTGGCTCGCGCCCGCGCGCACGCGGCTCTGCACGACGGGCTCGAGGCCGCGCAGGAGCTCGAGCAGCTCGGCGTCGAGGACCAGCTCACGCCCGAGGTAGGCGTAGTCGTGGTAGGCGATCTCGACCTCCTGCGCCACGCGCAGGCGCACGGCCTCGACCCGGTGCCAGGCCGCGTCGGCTCGCTTTTCCGCGACCGCCGCGCGCGCGTCGAGCGCGCCGGGCCACGGAAAGGCCTGCGAGGCGCCGAAGCGCCGCTCCTGGGGACCGGTGCGGGTCTGGACCTCCTCCAGGAACTCGCCGTAGGAGAGGCGCGGGTCGGGTAGCGCCGAGTCCTGCGCGACGCGCTCGGTGCCCGCGCGCCAGCGTTCGTAGGCGGCCCGCAGCTCCGCGCTGTTCGCCAGCGCGTGATCGAGGCACTCGTCGAGCTCGGTCGTGTCGAGGGTCACGTCGCTCACGGAGGAGCTCTCCACGAGTTCACGATCGTCTCCATCCTCCGCCGGAGCAGCAGAGTCGGACCACGTCGTGTTGGCGCCGTAGAGCGCGCGCGTACGTTCGTCCACGCGCTCGGAGTCGTAGCGCGTGGCGCAAGCGGGAAGGAGAACCGTGGCCCCGGCGAGGATCGCCGAGAGCCGGAGCGGAGTCGTCATGGGACGTTCGCGGGCGGCAGGAGAGACGGAGTCTGAGCCTCGGCACGCGCGCACTTCGGGCGCGGGACGGGCACGCGGTGGCGCTCTCGCCGTGAACGTCGCGGCCGCTGTGGCCTAGGCGAACGCTCGCGAGCGAGGGCGACCGACTCTCACAGCCGGAAGACCTGCAGGCGCAGGTGTCGTGGCGGACCGTCCCCTGGGGCGCGGGCCGTGCTCACGATGCGGTCGCTCGCCTCGGCGCCGACCCACTCGTCCCAGGCCGGTACGCAGAGCGCCACGCCGAGCGCGATGGGATCGCGCACGGACTCGACGAGCTCGGGCGTCGTCGCGGGCGGCTGGACCGGGGCGACCGCGCACTCGCAGCGCTCGCTGCTCGCGGGCTGCGGCGCCTCGCTCTCGCTCTCCGAGCTGCAGCAGCTCGCAGGTGCGCCCTCATCCGTCTCCGCCGGTGCGCAGCAGCAGTCCGCACCACCGCTCCCGATCCAGGAGCAGGGCGCGCTCATCGCCAGCGGCTGCAGCACGAGCTGCAGGCACGCGAAGAGCGCGATCAGGAGCGGGCGGGAGAGGCGGCTGGGCATCGTCGAGTTCTTCGGCCGTCCTACGCGGAGGCCGAACCCGAGACTAGCGAAAATCCGCCGAGGTGGGCCGTGCGGAGCCGAAGTGGGCCGTGGACAGGCCGGGAGAGGGTCGGATCCGGAGCGCAAGATCAGCACTCGCCGACGGCAGCGCCGATCGTCTCAGGGGGCAGCGAGCCACCCTCGCGCGGGGCGTTGCGCTCGGTTTTCCGCTCAGCGGCCGGTGCCCTGCAGCTCCACCTGCTCGTCCGAACCGAACTTCGTCTCGAGCACCAGGCCGACGCCGGGGGCGTAGAACTTGTGCTCGAGCGCGCCCGGGTCGAGCGGATTCCACTCGAGCGTCTGGACGCAGCCCTCGAACGAGTCACCGCTCGACAGCTCGACGAAGACGCTGGTGTCGACGACGAGAGCCATGTCCTCCGCCTCGCCCTCGTAGAACTCCTGGAAGTAGGCCGAGCCGACGGCCGGCGCCGACGGAAGGTGGTGGCCCGGCTCCGCGATCGTCCCGGCTCCGTTGATGTCCTGGCCCGCTTCCCAGGATCCGTCGTGATCGATGCCGACGAGCCGTCCATCGTCGTCGTACTCGTAGTTGTCGACCTCCTCGCCCATGTACCAGACGTTGCCGGCGTCGTCCTGGGCGTACCAGTCGAAGGTGTCCTCGATCAGCAGACCGTCCAGGAACACGCGGTCCTGCACGACGCGGCACTCGATGCCCATGACGACGCGCGTCAGCGAGAGGATGTCGATCAGGATCGCCTCGGGGCCGTCCTCGGTCTCGGCGACGTAGGTCCGGCTCTCCCCCACGACGTACTGCAGGAGGTCGTGCGTGATCGAGGACGGAGCGGAGAAGCTCGCCACGGAGACGTCCGGCAGCGCGGCGGGTCCGCGGGCGAAGGTCGCCACCCGCTCGAGCGCTTCTTCCGGCCCGGGCGTCTCCTCGAGGACGAGGCCGAGGCCCGGGGCGAAGTACTTGAACTCGACCGCCTCGGGCGCGAGCGGGTTCCACTCGAGCGTCTGCAGGCAGCCCTCGAGCACGGAGCCATCCGCGAGCTCGACCACGACGTCCGTCGCGACGACGAGCGCCATGTCCTCGGCCTCGTCCGCGTAGAACTCCTGGTGGTAGACGTCGCCGACCGCGGGGGACGCCGCCATCTGGTAGCCGGGCTGCGCGACCGAGCCCGCGCCCAGAATGTCGAGCCCGGCCTCCCACGAGCCCTCGTGATCGATGCCGAGCAGCTCGCCATCGTCGTCGTACTCGTAGTTGTCGACCTCCTCGCCCATGTACCAGACGTTGCCGGCATCGTCCTGGGCGTACCAGTCGCGGGTGTCCTCCACGAGCAGCTCCTCCTGGAACACGCGGTCGCGCACGACGATGCACTCGATCCCCATCACGACGCGCGTCTCGTCGAGGCGCTCGACGACGAGGATCTCCGCGCCGTCCTCGGACTCGCCGAAGTAGAGCTCCGACGTCTCCGCGGGAAACGGCGCGAACGGATTGTCGACGGCCGTCGGGCTGGAGAAGGTCGCAGCGGCGACGTCCGGAACCGCGTCCTCGCCGGGGGCGAAGGATCCGAGCCATTCGAGCGTCTCGGAGCCGCCAACCTTCTCCTCGCGGACCGCACCGATGCCGGGGGCGTAGTACTTGTACTCCGACACTCCGGGTTCGAGCGGCGTGTAGTCCTCGGTCTGCAGGCAGAGCAGCGTGCGGCCGTCGGCGAGCATCACCGGAACGTCGAGCGCAACGACGCGCCCCATGTCCTCGGCCTCGCCCGGGTAGTACTCCTGGAAGTAGAGGTCGCCGGGCTGCGGCGTCGCGGGCAGCGCGTAGCCCGGCTGGGCCGGTTGTCCGACGCCGGCCACGTCGAGGCCGGCCTCCCAGGAGCCGTCGTGGTCGAAGCCGATGAGCACGCCGTCGTCGTCGTACTCGTAGTTGTCGACCTCCTCGCCCATGTACCAGACGTTGCCGGCGTCGTCCTGGGCGTACCAGTCGAGCGTATCCTCGATCAGGAGCCCCTCCTCCCAGACGCGATCGCGAACGACGGCGCAGGGCACGCCGGCGACGACTCGCACCGCGTCGAGGCGCTCGACCACGAGCGTCTCGTAGGTGTCCTCCGCGTGCACGACGAAGGTGCGCGCCAGCCCGATCTCGAACGGCAGCAGCGGGTGGTCCAGGGTCAAGGGATCGCTGAAGACCGCGGCGCCGAAGTCGGGGGGCACTGTCGCCGCCTGGGCCACGGGCGGATTCGGACTGCTGGAGCCGGAGCAAGCAGCCAAAGAGAGGAGCAGGAACAACGCGCCGGCGCGCTTCGCTTCGGTCGGAATCTGGGTGGTGGGCTTCATCGCAAGAACTCGTGGCAAGGAGCGCAGCGCGCTCGTTTTCATGTCGTTCCTGCCAACGTAGACCCACTCGTCAGGCGCGGATTAGGGGCGCATTAGCGCTCGCCACCCCGCACGCTCCGACGTGCAAGCCCCAGCACGGCCGTGGGTCGATGCGCCAGCCCCGGGCGCCCTACGCCTCGACGCGCAGATAGAAGGCGTTGGCGTAGGCCAGTCCGCCGTCGGACCCGAGGCGCTCCTCGTGGAAGGAGCGCAGCTTGAAGCCGCGCTCGCGCAGGAGCGCGTCGAGCTCCTGGAACTCTGCGCAGCCCGCGTAGAACTCGCCGAAGTTGACCTCGATGTAGATCGACTGCACGCGTTGCAGCGCTTCGGTGCCGCCGAGGATCATCGACCGCTCCGCGCCCTGAATGTCGGACTTGAGCAGCCCGACCCGCTCGAGCCCGCGCTCCTCGAACAGCTCGTCGAGGGTCAGGCCGGGCACCTCGACGCGCCGCACCTCGTGCATGTCCATGCGGAACTGGCGCTCGGCCTCGGCCGTGATCGGCAGGATCGAGCTGGAGTCGCGGTGCGCGTTGATGCGCAGCTCGACCGGGCCCGAGGCGTCTGTGATCGCCGCCTGGACGACCTCGATGTCGGCGTCCCCGCCGTAACGGGCACGCAGCCCATCGGCCAGCTCGGGGTCGGCCTCGATCAGAACGACCCGCCGGGCCCCGAGGACGCGCCGCGCGGCGTCCGTGAACTCACCCTTGTGGGCGCCGAGATCCACCACCGTGTCGTAGTCGAGCGCGGGCCAGGTGCGGAACAGGCGGAAGGCCTGGCGCGCGGGCTTGTCGCCGAGGAGCCCCGCTCTGCGGAGGGTCGACCAGTGGTGCCGGACTTGTTTCATGGGTCGCGGGCAAGGTAGCCGATCGCGTCCAGCCGGGCGAGGACGACCCGGGGCTCTCGCGGGCGCGAAAATTGACCGGTCGCGCGTTATCCTGCGTGCATGAAGGCCCTCATCACCGGGATCACCGGACAGGACGGCTCGTACCTCGCCGAGCTGCTGCTCTCGAAGGGGTACGAGGTTCACGGGATCACGCGTCGCACGTCGAACTTCAACACGCAGCGGATCGACCACCTCTACCAGGACCCGCACGAGGCGAAGGTGAAGCTCTTCCTGCACTACGGCGACCTGACGGACGGGACCGGGCTCCGGCGCGTGATCGAGCAGGTGAAGCCAACCGAGATCTACAACCTCGGGGCGCAGTCGCACGTGAAGGTCTCGTTCGAGCAGCCCGAGTACACCGCGGACGTGGTCGCACTGGGGACCCTGCGGCTGCTCGAGGCGACGCGCGACTTCTGCGAGAACAGCGGCAACGAGGTGCGCTTCTACCAGGCCGGCTCGTCCGAGATGTTCGGCTCGATGGCCCCGCCGCAGAACGAGGACACGCCGTTCCACCCGCGCAGCCCCTACGGCGTGAGCAAGGTCGCCGGGCACTTCTACGGCGTCAACTACCGCGAGTCGTACGGGATGTTCGTGGCCAACGGCATCCTCTTCAACCACGAGTCGCCGCGGCGCGGCGAGACCTTCGTGACGCGCAAGATCACGCGCGCGGCGGGGCGCATCAAAGAGGGCCTGCAGGAGAAGCTCTACCTCGGCAACCTGGACGCGAGCCGCGACTGGGGCTTCGCCGGCGATTACGTCGAGGGCATGTGGCGCATGCTCCAGCACCACGAGGGCGACACCTGGGTCGTTGCGACCGGCGAGAGCCACACCGTCCGCGAGTTCGTCATTGCGACGTTCGAGCGGCTCGGGCTCGACTGGGAGAGGCACGTCGAGATCGACCCGCGCTACTACCGCCCCGCCGAGGTCGACGCCCTGCGCGGCGACCCGACCAAGCTCAAGACGCAGCTCGCCTGGGAGCCGAAGACGAGCTTCGATGAGCTCGTGCGCATGATGGTCGACCACGACCACGAGATCGCCAAGCAGGAGAAGACCCTGCGCGACGCCGGCCACTCCATCGCCTTGACCGGGATCAGCGGTGCTTGAATCCGCACGGGTATGCGTCGCAGGCAGCCGCGGCATGGTCGGCGGCGCCATCGTTCGGCGCCTGAAGGCCGGCGGCGCCGAGAACGTGCTCGAGCTGCACCGTGACGAGGCCGACCTGACCGACGCCGTCTCGACCAGGCGCTGGTTCGAGGAGCACCGTCCGGAGTACGTCTTCCTGGCCGCAGCGAAGGTTGGCGGGATTCTCTCGAACGACCGCTTCTCGGCGGACTTCATCCGCGAGAACCTGCTGATCCAGACGCACGTGATCGACGCCGCCTACCGCAGCGGCGCGAAGAAGCTCCTCTTCCTCGGCTCCTCGTGCATCTACCCGAAGCACGCCGAGCAGCCGATGACCGAGAGCTCGCTGCTGACGGGAGCCCTGGAGCCGACCAACTCCGCCTACGCCGTCGCCAAGATCGCGGGCATCGAGATGCTCAAGGCGTACAAGAAGCAGTACGGCTTCGACGGCATCTCGCTGATGCCCACGAACCTCTACGGACCTGGCGACAACTTCGACCTCGAGTCGTCGCACGTCCTCCCCGCGCTGCTGCGCAAGTTCCACGAGGCCAAGGAGCAGGGCCTCGAGAGCGTGACGCTCTGGGGCACCGGGACGCCGCGGCGCGAGTTCCTCCACGTGGACGACCTGGCGGACGCCTGCGTCTTCCTCATGGAGACCTACGACTCCTCGGAGATCATCAACGTGGGCGTCGGCGAGGACATCCCCATCGGGGAGCTAGCCGCGCTGATCCGCGAGATCGTCGGCTACGAGGGCGACATCGTGCACGACACCAGCAAGCCCGACGGGACGCCGCGCAAGCTGCTCGACACGAGCCGCGTCAACGCGCTCGGCTGGTCCCCGAAGATCGGACTGCGCGAGGGCATCGCCTCGACTCTCGACTGGTACTGCCAGCACGTTCCCGCGTGAAGCTCTTCGCTCTCACCTTCGGCGGTCCGGACACGCCCAGCACCCACTTTCGCATCCACCAGTACGCCGAGGCCTTTGCCGCGGAGGGTGTGACGATCGAGCACGCCGTCGCCAAGGGCTTCGATGACTTCGAGCGGCTCGCCGAGTACGACGTGGTGCTGCACCAGAAGGCGCTGATCTCCTCGTCCAAGTTCAGGCGCATCCGTAAGCACGCGCGAGTCCTGGTGTACGACGCCGACGACCGCATGTGGATGCGCCCCGGCAAGCCCTACGGGCCTCTCACGCGAGCGAGGCTGCAGCGCCGCCTGAAGACCATCGCGCGCTCGGCGGACCTCTGCATCGCCGCGAACGGCGTGATCGCTGCGGACCAGCGCGCCGCGGGGGCCAAACGCGTCGAGGTCTTGCCGATGTCGGTCGACACGGACGCCTGGAACGCGGAGGGCCGCCCCGCTCACGACGGGACCGTCACGATCGGTTGGTCAGGTTCGCCGGGGAACCTCGCGTTCCTCGAGCCGCTCGTTCCGACGCTGCGCGCGCTCGAGGAGGAGCTCGAGCAGGTGCGCCTTGCGATCCACTGCGGCCAGCGCCCGGAGTTCGAAGGACTCGAGTTCACCCACCACCCGTTCGAGCCGGGGCGCGAGCCCGAAGCGGTCCGGACCTTCGACATCGGGCTGCTGCCTCTCCCGAACGACCCGTTCGTCGCGGGCAAGTCGCCGATCAAGGCCTTGCAGTACTTCGCCTCTGGCGCCGCGGTCGTCGGCCAGGACGTTGGCGCGACCGCCGAGCTCCTCACGCACGACGTCAATGCACTCACCGTCACCGATGCGCGCACCTGGGCGGTGAACCTGCGACGGTTGGTCGAGGACCGGGAGCTCCGCACGCGGCTCGTTGAGGCCGGGCACGAGAAGATCGAGCGAGAGCACACCATGTCCGCAGTCGTCGCGCGCTACCTCGACCTCCTCCGATCCGCCAGCGCTGGCGCCACTTCGAGCCGTTGAGCCCGACAGCGCTTGATGCCCCAGTGGGCACCGACTACCGTGCCGCTGGAGGCACCACGTAACAGACATCCATGAAGGTCCTGATCCTGGCCGGCGGTTACGGCACGCGCCTCTCCGAGGAGACCGTCTCGATCCCCAAGCCGATGGTCGAGATCGGCGGCAAGCCGATCGTCTGGCACATCATGAAGCACTACTCGAAGTACGGCTTCAACGAGTTCGTGCTGCTGCTCGGGTACAAGAGTTACGTGTTCAAGGAGTACTTCGCGAACTACTTCCTGCACCAGAGCGACGTCACCTTCAACCTCGCCACGAACGAGATGAAGGTGCACCAGAACACGAGCGAGCCGTGGACGGTCACGCTGCTCGACACCGGCCTCGACACGATGACCGGAGGCCGCATCCTGCGCGCGAAGGAGCACGTCGGTGACGAGACGTTCTGCCTGACGTACGGCGACGGCGTCTCGAACATCCGCATCGACGAGCAGGTCGCCTTCCACAAGAGCCACGGCAAGGCGGCGACGGTGACTTCCGTACAACCCGCTGGCCGCTTCGGCGCGATCGAGTCGGGGTCGGATGGCCAGATCACGAACTTCATGGAGAAGCCGGCCGGCGACGGTGCGTGGATCAACGCGGGCTACTTCATCTGCGAGCCGAAGGTCTTCGACTACATCGAGGACAGCGACGCGACCATCTGGGAGCGCGGCCCCCTCGAGGGCCTGGCGCGTGACGGCGAGATGTTCTCGTTCCAGCACGCTGGCTTCTGGAGGTGCATGGACACACTGCGCGACAAGCAGCAGCTCAATTCGATGTGGGACTCGGGCGATGCCCCGTGGAAGACCTGGGAGTGATGGAGAACATGGACGAGATTCAGAAGTTCCAGGCCGAGGTCGACGACCAGGTGAAGGCGATCGGGGATTCCGAGAAGCTCCAGGCTCTCGGTACCCACTTCGTCAACGAGGTGGCGCCCTATCGCTACTGCTACAACTTCTCGTGGATGGGTCGGCCGATCATCCAGTACCCCCAGGACATGATCGCCATGCAGGAGATCATCTGGGAGGTGCAGCCGGACGTCATCGTCGAGACAGGGATCGCCCACGGCGGCTCGCTGATCTACTACGCCTCGCTGCTCGAGCTGATCGGCAAGGGCAAGGTCGTCGGCATCGACATCGACATCCGCGACCACAACCGCGCAGAGATCGAGAAGCACCCGATGTCGAAGCGCATCGAGATGATCCAGGGATCCGCGGTCGACGCGGACATCGCCAAGCAGGCCGCCGAGAGCGCCGCCGGCGCGAAGACGGTCCTGGTCACCCTCGACTCGAACCACACCCACGAGCACGTGCTGCGCGAGCTCGAGCTCTACAGCCCGCTCGTGACCCCCGGCAGTTACTGCGTCGTCTTCGACACGGTCGTCGAGGACATGCCGCCCGGCTCGTTCCCCAACCGCCCGTGGGACATCGGCAACAACCCCAAGACGGCCGTGCACGCCTTCCTCGAGTCGAACCCGGACTTCGAGATCGACGCAGCGATCCACGAGAAGCTGCTGATCACGGTCTCGCGCGACGGCTTCCTGCGCCGCAAGGCGTAGCAGTCCGTGGTAGCTCAGGCGCGCGGCTGACCCGCGCGCCACTCGAGGTAGTCGAGGATGTTGTCGTAGCGCCACTCGGGGTCGCGCAGGACCCTGCCGTGGAGGAGCGACTTGGCTCCGCGCGTGACCGACTTGACGAGCGGCACCCGGCGAATGCGCCGGCCAAGCTTCGACCGCCGCTGAACGTCCCGCGCGATGCGCTCTCGCACTTGGCGCTGTAGCTCCTCCGGCTCGCGAGCGAAGGCTTCGTCGAAGGCGCTTTGCTCCTCGCTCATGTCGACGCCGAGCTCCCGTGACGACTCCAGCGATTCGTGGACCCCGAAGTAGTACGCCACCCAGTTCGGCGGAAAGGCCTCCAGCCGACCTCCGATCTTGTCGCGTAGGGCGACGTAGTCGTTGTAGATCGAGCCAGAGATCGTCCGCGCCTTCACCGGCACGTGCGAGTAGAACACCGAAGGATCGCCCAGCTGCTTCGCGAAGGTCTTTCCGAGTGAGGTCTTCATCCTCAGGCTGACGCCGTTGCTGACGCTCACGTCGCTGAAGGCGACCAGGCTCGCGTCCAGATAAGTCAGCTCGTCGCAGACGCTGACGACCTGAATGGCGAGGGTGTAGTCGGGCGAGACGGGGGGACACAGGCGGCCCACCGGGCCCGCGCGAATTCGGTCGAGAAGGTCGGCCCGGATCGCGCTGTAGTGAGGAATCGGCAGCAGCGCCTTGCCCTCCAGGTACGTGCCGTCGATGACGGCGCGCAGCGCTTCGTCTGGCGATCGTCGCGTCACCTCGCCACCGCCGCGGCAGCGACGAACGCGGTGACCGAGACCGTAGGACGTGATAGTGTCCCACTCCCAGCGAACAACCTCGGGGCGGTCACCCTCGTCGATCACACGCGACAGGCGCTCGAACGCGTCGAAGTGCAGGGCTTGCTTGTCCTCGAGGAGACAGAGGTACTCCCCCTCGGCCTTCGAGATCGCGAACTCCCAGTTGTCCGGCATGGAGAGCCCACCGGAGCGGAAGTAGCGCACGCGCGCGTCACCGGGCAGCGCGTCGACTACGGCGCGCGTCGAATCGTCGTCGCTGTTGTCAGAGATCACGAGCTCCCAATCCTCGCAGGACTGGCGCCGAACGCTCGCGATCGCTATGGCGACGAGTTCGCTGCGGTCCTTCGTGGGGATGACGACGCTGAAGCGGGGCATGACGAACTCTCGTTGGCGTTTCAGTCGACGGTGAGCTGCGGGACGAACGTGACGAGTCGCCCGCCCCACTCCCGGACATAGGCGAGCTGCTCTCGCAGTTCGTCGCGGAGGTTCCAGGGCAGCACGACCACGAAGTCGGGCCGTGTCTCACGCAGCTGCTCTTCGGGGAGAACAGGAATGTGGCTTCCGGGCAGGAGCAGTCCCTGCTTGTTCGGATTGCGGTCGACGACGAACTCGATCAGCTCCGTTCCCTTCACGCCGCAGTAGTTCAGGAGAGTGTTGCCTTTCGCCGCTGCGCCGTAGGCCGCGACGCGCTTGCCCGCAGCCCGCTGCTCGTACAGGAAAGCGAGCGCCCCGGCGCGGATGCCGTCGGTCGCCTCCTGGAAGCCTGCGTAGCCCTCCGCCCGATCGAGCCCTGCCTCGCGCTCCTTCGACAGCACGCCCTCGACGCTCGGCTCGATCGCCAGCCCGCCATTCGCGGCGTGGCGCGCGAAGACTCGCAGCGAGCCCCCGTGGGTCGGAAGCT
>CAYGST010000036.1:0-17822 GCA_964352415.1 uncultured Planctomycetaceae bacterium
ACCGCGTTCTGGTCGGCGCGCACCTCCACGACGATCTCGTTGCGGGAGCGGACGCGGGCGCTGCCTACGTCTACGAGCGCGACGACGCGGGCACGCCGAGCGACCCGAGTGACGACACCTGGCCCGAGGCCGCTGCGCTGCGCGCGTCGGACGCGATTCCCGGCATGGTCTTCGGGCGCTCGGTCGACGTCTCGGGCAACACGCTGCTGGTCGGCGCCGAGTTCGCCGAGAACGGCAGCGCGGTCGACTCGGGCGCGGCCTACCTGTTCTTCCGCACCGGCAGCGGCTGGACCGAGGTGCAGAAGCTGGTGGCCAGCGACGGCCTGAGCCAGGACCGCTTCGGGATCAGCGTGTCGCTCGAGGGCATCTACGCCCTCGTCGGCGCGCGCGGCGTCGACGGCAACGCTGGAGCGGTGTACGTCTTCACGCGCACGGCCTCCGGCTACATCGAGACGGGCAAGCTTCAGGGTCCGAACACGGCGAGCGGCGACCAGCTCGGCCACGAGACCGGGGCGCACGTCTCCGGTACGACGGCGGTGATCAGTGCACGCTTCAACGCGGCCGCGGTGCCCGGAGGTGGCACCGTCTACGCCTACTCGCTCGACGACTGCCTCGGCACCGCCGAGTGCACGGGCTCTCCGAACTCGGCCGGCCCCGGCGCCGTGATCGAGGCCAGCGGCATCGAGGCGGTGACGGTGGACGACTTCACGCTGACCGCGACCGGCGGGATCCCGAACAAGGTCGGACTGTTCTTCTACGGCCCGAACGCGAACGACGTCCCGCTCGGCAACGGGCGGCTCTGCATCGGCGGCGGCATCGCGCGGCTGAACCCCGCGGGCTTCGCCGACGGCGCGGGCAGCGCCGTGCGTTCGATCGACTTCGCCTCCGCGCCAGCCGGATCGGGCCCCAACGCGATCACCCCTGGCTCGACCTGGCGCTTCCAGTACTGGTACCGCGACCCCGCCGCCGGCGGCGCCGCGTTCAACCTCTCGAACGCGACCGCCGTCACGTTCCTTCCGTGACGCCAGCGAACTTCGGAACCGACCTCGGAGCCTGAGTCAGAGTCGAACGAACTCGCTGTCGCCCACCGTTGGCACTCCGCGGCGTTCCCGCAGAGTGCCAACGGTGGGCGACAGCGAGTTCGTTCGACTCTGACTCAGGTTCCGAGCTCAACGCCGGCCGTCGTCGTCGCGGAAGACCGTGACCCAGTGCACGACGTCGTCGGGGAGGGCGCGGCTGAAGCCGTAGAAGCGGTCGCAGAAGCGCAGCACTCCTGCGGAGTCGATGAAGCACAGCCACGAGCGGTGGATCGGGAGCTTGTCTTCCTCCCCCGTCAGATCGGGCTCGACCCATGGGTAGGTCGCCAGCTCGAACGGCAGGCCGCTCAGCTCCGCGGAGAGCGCCTCGCGCAGCGTCCCGAGCGCTGTCTCGTCGAGCCGATCCGGCACGGCGAACAGCAGCGGCGTCTCCGCGTCGACGCGCCGCAGCATCTTGCGCGCGCGCTCCGCCCAGTCGACGGCCTTGCCCGTCAGCTCCTTCGAGAGGAACTCGGCCATGCCGTCCGCCCACTCCTCCATCGGGATCCAGACCAGCAGCGTGCCTCGCGGGTTCGGCCGTAGACCGAGCACAGGGCGGTTCAGGAAGCGCCGGAACGAAGACGTCGGCGGCCGTGTCAGATCGAGGCTCGCATCGACGGGCAGGTCGTCGACCCCGAGCGGCAATGGAAGGCGCGCTTCGCGCGAGCGGTCAAGGCGCTGCACTTCCGGCTCGATGACGCGAATCGCTCCCTGGCTCGTCGCGAAGCCCAGGTGACCCTCGATCGGCGTACCGGTCGCGTCGTGGTACGAGCCGAGGAACTGCCCCTCGATCCAGAAGTGCACTGCGGCGCCGTCGACGATCGCCAGGAGCTCGAAGTTCGTGCGCGGCTCCTCGAAGGTCACCGCGCCGGAACCCAGCGAGCCGCCCAGCGGACCATCGCGTTCGCGCAGTCCGTTGATGCGCCAGCCGACGCGCTCGATCTCCTCCGCAGCCTCCTTCTTGCCGATCGAGTAGTAGAAGTCCCCGGCGGAGAAGCCGAGGCGGATGTTCCGGTCGCGCCGGCCGTAGCCGAGGATCAGCGCCCCGTTGACGTACGAGGTCGTGAACTGCACGCGGCAGCGCAGCGCGTAGCGGCCGGCGGGTTGCGGGCCGACCGTGTGCGTGTAGGCGTGGCGCTGGTGCGCGTAGCGGTCGAGCAGCCCTGTCGCGTCGCGCGGCTCGAAGCGGCCCACGTGCAAGTCGCCGTCGTCCTCGACGTACCAGCAGTGCTCAGCGCGCTTCTCTTCGTAGCCAGTGAGGTCCGCCTCGACCCAGCCCTCGAGCCCGAGCCGCCGCGGCGTCGGATCGAACGGGTGCTGCGCGACCGCGGGCGCCACGGGGACGTCGATCACCCCGGGCGCTTCGCCGAGCCAGCGCCCGAGCTCCGCCTGTTCGGCCTCGAGCGCGGCCGCAGCGCGCCCGCGGCTGTCCTCGCGCAGCGCCGCGGCTTCGACGCCGAGCCGCGCCAGCAGCGCGCGGGTCCGCGGTAGCTCGAACGGCGCCGTGTCGCTGGCGGCGCCGGGGACGCGCGCGAACAGGTCCGTGCGCTGCGCGAGGCTCGCGAGCGCCCAGGCGCCGTCTGCTTCACCGGCGGAGGCCAGCACCGCGCCCCAGCCCATCGCTCGGCGCGGCGTGCGCTCGTCCACGGTCAGCGCCCACAGGTACGCGTCCCCTGCCTCCTCCGGTCGGTCGAGCTCGAGGAACAGGTCACCCGCGGCCCGCGCGTGGTCCTGGCCCCAGAACGGCTCGGCGCGCGAGCGCGCCCAGCTCCACGTCGGCGCGTCGTAGACCCAGCCTCCGCCGGCGCGCTCGACGTCCTCGATGTAGCGATCGGTCCACGCCGCGCGGTCCTCCCAGTAGAAGCCCTTCAGGAACTCCTGGAAGGCAGCGGCGAAGCCCGTGAAGTCCTCGGGCCGGCCCTCCGCGCCGTCGGCGAAGTTCGCGGTGAACCACTCGAGCGGCTGCTTGCGGTTGCCCGAGAGCCCTTTCTGATAGGCCTCGAGCCGCGGCGCGTACACGAGCGTGCCAGTCGGCTCCTGCCACAGCTTCAGGTAGGCGTAGAGCGCGTAGCCCGCCACGTAGTTGTCGCGGTAGTCCTCGAGCGCGCCCGTGACCAGCTCGGTCAGCTTGTCCTCGCCGCCATAGCCCTTGAACCAGGCGGACTGGATCGTGCCGAACTGGACGTGGTCCTCGACGAAGGTCTCGTCGCTCGCGGCGCCGTAGCTGCCGCCCGTCCAGACGGCCTTGCCCTCCGCGAGCCAGCTCGGGATGCCGGGGTAGAGCGCGCCGTCGAAGCGGTGCGTCAGCTCGTGGGTCAGGAGACCGCCGAAGCCCTCGATCGAGCTGCACGAGAAGCGCGCCGTCGTCACGTTGCCCGACTGGAAGCCGCCGGCCCACCAGAACGGCGCGCCCTCCGCTTCGAGGCCCGACGCCTCGGGCAGGACGCGGATCAGGCCGGGCACGCCCTCGAACGGGTCCTGGCCGTACCAGTTCGACAGGCGCTCGTGGTGGTCCTCGACGGTGCGCGCGACGCCGAGCAGCGTCTCCCAGCCGCAGCTCGTCTCGACGACGTACCAGCCGCGCGGCGAGTAGGCGCGCCCGGGGTTCGAGAGGTCGGCGTGTTCGAGCGTGAAGCTGCGGGCCTCGGTCTCGCTGAGGTCCTGGAGCTGGTCGATGGTCCACGGCTCCTCGAGCGCGGTGGCGAGCTTGCGGCGTGACTCCTCGAGGGCGTCACGCGCGGCGCGACGCAGCGCCTCGAGGCCGCGCGGCGGATCGCCCTGCAGATCCTCGAAGGCGCCCTGCGCAGCCAGGCCATTCAGGATCCGTGCAGCGCGCAGCGCGACGTCGTACTCCCCGTTCGAGAGCGCCCGCGAGTGCGTCCGCTTGAGCGCGCCGACGACGCCGTCGATGTGCTTGTCGGTCACGCCGCTCGCGTAGCCGAGCGCGTCGGCGTAGCGCTCGAGCAGCGCAGGGCTCGGCTCCGCGAGGCGCCCCGCGAGCTCGCTGGCCCACTCGGCGACGAGCCCCTGCGCGGGCGCGCGGCCCGCGCGCTTCTTGCGGTCCTTGACGAGCTTCGCGAGCTCGGCGACGGCCTCGGCGCGCAGGAGCGCCGTCTCGGCGGCGCCCGGCGCGGCGCGCGCGACGTCGTCCAGCTCGGCCGCGCGCTTCGGCGACGAGCCCGAGGCGTCCATCGTCGCCAGCGTCCAGGCGTGCGCCCAGAGCACGCGCGCGTCCTTGTCGTCGATCGAGCTGGCGAGCGCGAGGCCGAGCGCTTCCGAGTCGAACGGCGCGAGGACCAGCGCCTGCTGCAGGTGATGCAGCGCGGCCTTGCCGTCGCCCGCCTCCGCCGCGGCGCGTCCGCGCGCGAGGCGCGTCTCGAAGTCCGCGCCGACGTCCGGGCGATCCTGGGGCGACGTGAAGAGGAGGAGACCGAGGAGGAGCGCGGTGCGGGCGATCATGGGCCCAGTCTACGGCAGAGGAGCGGCGCGTACCGAAGGGTTGCAGCGCTCGAACATCGCACCGCTAGCGGCGGCGGACGGGCCCGGCTATACCGGGTGCCCGCCTCCCGCCGCGACTCCTCCCCCGCTCCCATGCAACGCATCTCTCCGTGGGCCCACGCGCTCGGCGCGCTGGCGCTCCTCCCGTCCGCCTTCTCGGCCTCCGCCCACGCCGCGGCCCCTGCCCCCGTCCAGGAGCCCGCCGGCGCGGAACAGGAGACAGACCTGCGAACGCTGTTCGACGTGCAGGCCTACGAGCTGCAGCTCGCGGTGCGTCCGTCGACGACCACCCTCGAGGGCGTCGCCACCGTGCGCGCGAAGGCGCTCGCCGAGGTCGTCGACCGGGTCCAGCTCGACCTGTACGACCTGCACGAGGTGCTCGAGGTTCGCCAGGGCGAGCAGCCCATCGAGTTCCAGCGCATCGAGCAGGGCCTCGTCGCCAAGCTCGCGCGCCCCGCGCAGCCGGGCCAGGCGTTCGACGTCACGGTCCACTACCGCGGCCAGCCCGAGGGCAAGGGCTTCGACGGCTTCCACTGGGAGACGAGCGAGGACGGCTCGCCGTGGATCAACACCTCCTGCCAGGGGCTCGGCGCGCACTACTGGTACCCCTGCAAGGCGAGCTACTTCCACCCGGCGGACAAGCCGGCGCGCGTCTCGATGGCGATCACTTGCCCCGCGGAGCTGTACGGCGTGAGCAACGGGCGGCTGATCGAGGTCGTCGCCACGGCCCCCGACTGGTTCGCGACCCAGGGCGAGGACTTCAAGACCTACCGCTGGGAGCACGGCTACCCGCTCGAGACCTACTCGGTGACGCTCAACGTCGGACCGTACGTCGTCGTCGAGTCCGAGCTGGAGCTCGAGGGCGTCGACCAGAAGGTGCCCTTCCTCTACTACGTGCTGCCGGAGAGCGTCGAGAAGGCGAAGGTCCAGTTCGCGCAGGTCCCCGAGCTGCTGCAGGTGTTCTCCGAGGCCTTCGGACCGTGGCCGTTCCCGGAGTCCAAGTTCGCCCTCGTCGAGACGAACTTCTGGGGCATGGAGCACTCGACCGCGGTGGCCTACGGCTCGAGCTTCCCGCTGTGGTGCCAGCAGAACGAGGCGCCCGACCGCTACGCCGGCCGCAACCGCTGGTTCGACTACATCCTCGTCCACGAGGTCGCGCACGAGTGGTGGGGCAACGCGGTCTCCGCCGAGCACTGGGGCCACTTCTGGATCCACGAGGGTCTCGGCACGTACGCCGAGGGCGTCTACGTCGAGAAGACGCGCTCGCGCGCGGACGCGGATCGCTACTTCGCCGAGCAGGGTCGCCGAATCTCGACCCGGAAGGGCCGGCTCTACCGCGGCGACAACCCCGCTTCCGGCGACGCCTACAGCGGCCTGGTCTACTCCAAGGGAGCCTGCGTCATGAACACGCTGCGGCACTACGTGAACGACGACGATGCCTGGTGGGGAACACTCCGCGACTTCAGCGCGCAGTTCCGCTACGGGAACGCGACGACCGAGGACTTCCGCAAGGTCCTCGAGGAGCGCACGGGCGTCGATCGCGAGCGGTTCTTCACCGAGTGGGTCTACGGCGAGGGCACGCCCGCGCTCGAGATCACGATCGGAGCCCCGGAGGGGCAGGTGCAGCTCGAGGTCGACAACACGAACGGCGTCTTCCACGTGCCGCTCGACGTCGCCTGGGAGGAGGGCGGAGTGACGAAGCGCGAGCGAGTGTGGGTCGTCCCCGGAGAGCAGGCGCTCACCGTCACGCAGTCCGGCGCCGCCACGAACGCGCGCATCGAGCACCTCGATCGCCTGCTCGGCAAGCACGCGGTGAATGGCGAGGCCGTGCCGCCGAAGTCCAGCCGCTAGGCACGGCACACATCAGCCGCCTCGACTCGCTCCACCCCCCAGCCTCCCCACCGATGCGCCTCCGCACGCTCAATCTTCTCACCGTTCTGCTCCCGACCATCGCCTGCCAGAGCGCGTCCTTCTCCGGCGCGGGCCTCGACGTCCAGGGCTACCCCGCGGGCGTGATCACCACCGCACGCGCGGACTGGGAGGTGTCGCCGAGGCGCACGGTCAGCGTGCACGCCGGCTACAACGCGACCGACCGCCAGGACTTCGGCGAGCACGACGACGAGACGGGCGGCGGCCCCGGGCTCGGCGTCAGCGGGCGCCACTACTTCGGCGAGGAGCACGCCGGCTGGTTCGCGGGCGGGCGCCTGGACCTGTGGCTCCTCGACATCGACTGGGAGGACGACAGCCCGAGCCGCGCGGGCTCCAGTGACGCCGTCGTGCTCCAACCCACCGTGCAGGGCGGCTACCGCTGGGACTTCGGCGACGGCGACTGGAGCCTCGACCTCTACGGCGCCGCGGGCGCCGAGATCAACCTCGACACGGACGGCGAGGACGTCGGCGAAGGTGCGATCGGACTCCTCGGCGTCGCGCTGACCTACGGGTTCTGAAGCGCGGGCGGCGGACGGTCCTCTGCAACGGTCGCGCCCCCGCGGCGGTCCTCGGACCGCCGCGGGGGCGCGTTGCGTGAGGGCCGCGCCTGGGCGCGGCGCCTCTCGGCTACTTGGTCACGGTGTAGGTCCGCGAGTAGACCGTGATGTAGCCGGTGAAGATGTTGATCAGGATGTCGAGCGGCGTCCACTCGGTCGACGCCGTGTAGTCGGTGGCGCCGCCGGCCATCGCCTGGCTGTCGACCTTGTTCAGCTCGACCAGGCCGAAGAGGATGAACCACTGGCGTTCGGTCTCCTCGGAGGCGCCGGTGCCGCCATCCCCCACCTCGTGGTGGAAGGTGTAGCAGCTGGTCATCGGAAGGGTGAGCGCGCCGAGCAGCGCGATGGATCGCAGGGTCTTCTTCACGGGTCGGTCTCCTCGATTGTCTGTATTCGTGGTCGGGCGGGCGGGACTACTTGGAGACCGAGACTTCACGCGAGGTGATGGTCACGAGTCCGGTGAAGAGGTTGATCAGGATGTCGAGCGGCGTCCACTCGGTCGTGACCGTGTACGCGGCCGCGTCTCCGGCGAGCTCCTTGCTCCTCACGCTGTTGAGCTCCACCAGGCCGAACAGGATGTACCACTGCCGCTCGGCGAGTTCGGATTGGCCCGTGCCGCCATCGCCGACCTTGTGGGTCATCGTGAAGCAGCTCGTCATGGGGAGGGCCAAGGCGCCGACGAGCGCCAACGAGGTCAGGGTCTTCTTCACTGCGTTCTCTCCTCGAGTGGTTGCGGACGGTGTGCAGTCGCTGAGGGCGACCGAGCCTCCGGACTTTAGATCCCGGGTCGGGCCCAGATCAAGCCTCAGAGCGCCCGGGTCGATTTCCAGATCTCGAGACGCGGCGCACGAGCCTCGAACTCGATCGGCTCGCGTCGCGTCGGGTGCTCGACGACGAGCCGGCGGGCGTGCAGGGCGATGCTGCGGTCGGAGAGCGCGACCGGCGCGCCGTACCTCAGGTCCCCCACGAGCGGCGTGCCCAGGCTCGCGCAGGCGACGCGCAGCTGGTGCGAGCGCCCCGTGTGCGGGGTGAGCTCGAGCCACGTCCGGTCGCCGCTCCGCCCGAGCACGCGCCAGCTCGTACGGGCCTCCTTCGCGCCGTCGCGTTCGCCTTGCACGACGTGCACGCGGTTACGCTCCGTGTCCTTCCAGAGCCGCTGCTCGAGCTCGCCGGCGCCGGCGTCCGGCGCACCCTCGACGATGCCCCAGTAGGTCTTCTTCGCCCGGCGCTCGCGGAACTGCGCGCCGAGGCGCTCGGCGGCCTTCGAGGTGCGCGCGAACAGCACCACGCCGGACACCGGGCGGTCGAGGCGGTGCACGACGCCGCAGAACACCGCGCCGGGCTTGTCGAATTCGCGCGCGATCCACGCCTTGGCCTGGTCGAGCAGGCTCTCGTCGCCCGAGTCGTCGGGGACGATCGGCAGCCCCGCGGGCTTGCGGACGGCGAGCAGGTGGTTGTCGCAGAAGAGGACCTCGAGCGCGGAGTTCACTCGCCGAGCTCCACGCCGCGCGCCCAGCGCGCGCAGAAGCCGGCGGGCAAGCGCCGGCCGCTGCTCTCCGTCAGCGCCAGCTCACCGACCGAGACGTCGCCGCCCTCGAGCTCCGCCAGGAGGTTCTGGAACGCGAGCGGCGAGTAGCCGACGGCGTAGGTCGAGAGCACGAGCACGCTGCGCTCCGCGAGCAGCGCGCGCGCCGCCTCGACGAGGGGCGCGAGGCCCTCCTCCAGCTGCCACTTCTCGCCCTTCGGCCCGCGCCCGTAGTGCGGCGGGTCGAGCAGCACGGCGTTGTAGCGCGAGCCGCGGCGCACCTCACGGCGCGCGAAGGCCAGCGCGTCGTCCAGCAGGACGCGGATCGCGCGCTCCCCGAGCCCCGACGCCGCGGCGTTCTCGCGCAGCCACGCGAGCGACGCCTTGGACGCGTCGACGTGCGTGACCTCCCAGCCCTCCTGGGCGGCGAGCACGCTCGCCACGCCGGTGTAGCCGAACAGGTTGAGCAGGCGCGGCGGCGCGCCGTTCGGCTGGCCGAGCTCCTCGCCGACGCGACGCACGAACTCCCAGTTCGCCGCCTGCTCGGGGAACAGCCCGACGTGCTTGAACGGGGTCGGGCGGCAGAGGAGGCGCGCGCCCCGATAGCGCACGGTCCAGCTGGGCTCCGCTTGCCGCAGGAACGGCCGCGCGCCCGGGCCCGGCTCCCAGCGGCCGCCCCGGTCGGACTCGCGCACGAACGTGAGGTCGGCGGCCTTCCACTCGCTCGCGGGGAGCCGCCGGCGCCAGAGCGCCTGCGGATCCGGCCGCCGCAGGAGGACCTCGCCGAAGCGCTCGAGCTTCTCCCCTTCCCCCGAGTCGAGGAGGACGTGGCCCGGGAAGGTCGGCGGGAGGAAGACGCTCGGCTGCATGGCGATCGCGCGGCCGAAGCCGACCGCGGGGACGAGAGCCTACAACCCGGACCGCCCCCGGGAGAACAAGCGCGAGATTCCTCGAACAGCGCCGCACGCCGCGGACCTGGGAGCTTCGAGGTGGACTCGGGCCCCTCCCGGGCCGAAGATCAGAGCGGCGCCGACTGCTTCCCGCCCGCGAACCCCGTGCCCTTGCGCCCGTGACCCTCCGCTCGCCGCTCCTCCGCCGCTCCCTGCTCCTCGCGCCCGCGCTCGTCGTGGCGACGGGCTGCGTGAGCCACCGCAAGGAGGTCTCGGCCCTGGTCTCGACCTACGAGACCGGCGACTTCCAGGCGGCGGCCGCGCAGATCGAAGCCGACGGCTTCCAGGACGGGCTCGAGAGCGACACGAACGGGATCCGCTTCCAGCTCGAGGCCGCGAAGGTCCTGCAGGACGCCGGGCGCTACGCCGAGTCGCTCGCGATGTTCGAGCGCGCCTCCGCCGGGCTCGAGGCCTGGGACCTCGAGGCGGACGTCTCGATCAGCGAGGAGTTCGTCGCCACCCTCGGCAGCCAGACCTCACGCCCCTACCGCGGCACCGAGTTCGATCGGATCCTGCTCGAGGTCTACCAGACGTTCAACTACCTCGCGCTCGGCGACCTCGACGAGGCGCTCGTGCGCGTGCGCCGCGCGTACCGGCGCCAGGCCGAGGCCGTGGCGCGCAACGGCGACGAGATCGCCGCCCGCGAGGAGAGCGACAACCAGGTGGCGAAGGGCGCGCTGCAGGGCTCCGAGTTCCTGCAGCTCGAGGCCGAGACCAAGACGCTCGCGAGCGAGGCCTACGCCGACTTCGTCAACCCCGTCGCCACCTTCCTGCAGGCCGTCCTGCTGCGCGAGGAGGGCACGAACCCGAGCGCGCTCGTCGAGCTGCGCAAGCTGATCGGACTCGTGCCGGCGAACGGCTACCTGCCCGTGCTGTACGAGGAGTTCGACGCCGGCGAGACGCCCGTCTCCGGTCGCGTCTACGTCCTGTTCGAGAACGGCATGGCGCCGCAGCGCATCGAGTGGTCGCTGGTGCTGCCGACGCCGAACGGCATCACGCGCGTCGCGGTGCCCAAGCTCGAGCCGACGCCGACCACGATCGCCGCCCTGCGCGTCAGCGACCCGTCGGGCGAGCTGGATCTCGTGACCCAGCGCCTGGCGAGCGTGGACAGCATCGTCGCCGCCGACTTCGCCGCGCGGCTGCCGGGCATCGTCTTCCGGACCATGCTGAGCGTCGCCGCGAAGGAGGGCATCAGCTACGCCGCTCGGGCGAACGACGACACCGGCCTCGCCTGGCTCGCCACCGACCTCTATCGACTGTTCACCTCGGACGCCGACCTGCGCACCTGGCGCACGATCGGAGCCGAATTCCAGCTGGCCTGCGGGCAGGTCCCCGAGAGCGGCGTGCTGCGACTCGGCTACGTCTCGCCCGGCGGCCCCGACAGCGGGACGGTCGAGGTCGAGATCCCGCCGGCGCGGACGACCTTCGTCCTCGTCCGGAATCCGCGACTTTCCGCGATCCAGCCCCACGTGCTTTCCATTGGGGAGCCCGCCGACCTTCCGCCTCGCCCCGAGCCCAGCTCGGAGCCCGAACCGACCCCGGAGACTCAACCCGATGCGTAGACCTCGACCCCTCCTCCCGCTGCTCCTCTCGCTCGCGCTCACGGGCGCCGCCTGCGAGAGCACCTCGAACTACGAGCCGCCCTCGCCCGGAACCCTGCCCGAGAGCAACTGGCAGGAGAAGATCCTGTTCAGCACGCCCGTCAAGAACCAGCTCATCGTCCAGGAGGTGCGCGAGGGCCGGCAGAACGGCCTCCTGCGCGTGCAGGTCGACCTGCGCAACGTGAACCAGAGCGAGACGAGCTTCCGCACCCTGATCGAGTGGTACGACGTGGGCGGCTTCAAGCTCGACTCTCCCAATGACGGCTGGATGAGTCATATTCTCCAGGCCAACCAGCACAGCTCGATCGGCGCCAGCGCCGTCAACCCGAACGCAGTGACCTGGCGCATGAACGTCGACGCCTGGGCCCGCTGAACCTTCCGACACCCGCACATCACCGACCCCTGCCCTTACCAATCGCGATGAACGCCAAGCTCCTCCTCCTCCTGCCCCTGTTCGCCGCCGCCGGCTGCCAGAGCGGCCCGAAGCGCATCGACCCGGGCGGCGACGAGGCCGTCGTCTCCGCGGGCGTCGACTACAACGAGATCATCGAGTGGACCGACACGCTCACGGCGCGGATGCTCACCAGCGGCTTCCTCGACACGGGCGAGTTCGGCCCGCAGCCCGTGCGCATGGTCGTCAGCAAGATCGAGAACAAGACCGACCTCTCGCAGTTCCCGCACGAGCTGCTGCTGTCGAACATCCGCTCCGCGCTGCTCGAGTCGGGCAAGGCGCGCTTCGTCTCGACCTACGGTTCGGACGGGAAGGACGACATGACGCGCGACACGCAGGACCTCACCGAGGACCCGCTGTTCGACGCCGGGCAGGTGCCCGAGATGGGCCAGGCCTCGGTCGCGCGCCTCTCGCTGCGGACGCAGGTCCTGTGGACCCATTCCCAGGGCCTCGACGACGCGCAGAACACCTACGTCGTCCGCATGTGGGTCTCCGACGTCAAGAACGGCGAGGTCGTCTGGGAGAAGCGCTCCGACCCGATCGCCAAGAAGTTCGAGAAAGGCAGTGTCTCCTGGTAGACGAGGCGCTGAGGGGGCCGAACGCGGGCCGGCAGGGCCCGCGGCGGCGACCTCCACCGACAGCTGACATGACCCTCTCGACTCTCATCAACACCCTCCTCCGCCGCGCGGCCGCCCTGATCCTTCCGGGTGTGGCCGCGCTGGCCGTGCTGAGCGCGGCGGCGCCGGCCGCTCCGTCCGGCGAAGTCACCGTCTCGATGACCGCCGAGACCGAGCTCGAGGCGATTCGCTACGCCCTCGCCGAGGCCGTCTCGCGCACGCAGGGCGCGGAGGTCTCGGTCGGCGGCGAGCTGCACCCCGAGCTCTCCGAGGTGGTGCGCCGGCTCGAGCTGAAGTTCGACCCGAGGGGCGGCGAGGAGTTCCACGTCCGCAACGTCTCGCACGGCTACGTGCGCAGCTACGAGGTGCTCGAGACGACCCGCGGCACCGAGGGCGTCACGGTCTCGGTGCGCGCGAACGTGCTCGGCTACGACCCGAACAACCCGCGGCCCGGCAGCCGGACCTCGGTGCTCGTGCAGGGCTTCCGGCTCGCCGCCGGCGCCGTGCAGCTCGACAAGCCCGCCACCGGGCAGACGCAGCTGCAGGAGGACCTGCGCCGCGACCTGACGCGCCGGCTGGTCCGCTCGAACAAGTTCAGCGTGCTGACCGAGACGAACGTCGGCCAGGAGGTCACGAGCGCGATCGGCAAGTCGTCCTCCACGCCGGCCAGCGTGCGCGAGGAGCTGCGCGTCCGGCTCGGCGCCGACTACATCGTGCGCGGCGTGATCGATCGCGTCTACATCCACAGCGACTCGCGCACCATCAAGCTCACCGGCCACACGAACGTGACCAAGGTCGCGGAGGTCAGCGCGAGCCTCGAGCTGATGCGCGTCGAGACCGGCGCCATCGAGCGCACGATCCCCTACGCCGAGGCCTACCGCTGGGACGGCGCCGAGCTCGCGCGCGAGCCCGCGTTCCAGGACGACGCCGTCGTCGCGCGCATGATGGTCGAGGAGGCCGCCGCTCAGCTCGCGAAGCGCCTCGTGCGCGAGACCTTTCCGCTGCGCGTGATCGAGATCGAATCGAAGGGCTCCGAAGGTCCGGTGTTCTTCCTCAACGCGGGCTCCGCCGTCTACGGGATCGGCGACACCTTCGAGCTCGTCCAGCAGGGCCGCGAGCTGCGCGACCCCGACTCCGGTGAGGTGCTCGGCCACCGCGAGACGGTCGTCGCGCTGCTGCGCCTCGTGCGCCAGGACGAGAAGCTCAGCCAGGCCGTGCTCCTCGAGCCGACGCCCGAGCAGGCCGAGTGGGCCCGCTCCGCCGGCGACGACCTGTCCGGGCTCCACTGCCGGCCGCTGGCGAGGCCGACCGAGCGCTGACGTCGCGCGGTCCGCGGCGGCCGCGGAGCTCGCCGCGCGGCGGGAGCGAAACCGGGGCCGCTGAATCCCGCAGGGCGGCCGCGCACGAAGTGCAGCGTGGATCGACCGCGCGCGCCGCGCCCGGCAGACGGCCCGCTACACTCCCCCCATGCCCAGCCAGCCCCTCCGCGTCGGCAGCGTCCCGTACCTCGTCGGACGCCCCCTGGACCTCGGCCTCGAGAGCGAGCCCGGGATCCAGCTCGAGCGCGACGTCCCGGCGCGGCTGGTCGCGAAGCTGCGCGCGGGCGAGCTCGACGTCGCGCTGGTGAGCTCGATCGAGCTCTTCCGCCAGCCCGGCTACCGCTACCTGCCCGAGATCGGCGTCGCTGGCCGCGGCCACGTCGCGAGCGTCCAGGTCTTCCTGCGCGTGTCGCTCGACGAGGTCCGCACGATCGCGCTCGATCCCTCGAGCCGCACGGCCGCGACCCTGGTGCGGGTGCTGCTCGCCCAGCGCCCGGACGGCGGCCCCGCGTTCGTCGAGGTCCCCGCGGGCGAAGACCCGCGCGAGGCCGGCGCCGACGGCTGGCTGCGCATCGGCGACCCCGCGCTGCGCGAGGCCTGGGCGCCGGACGCCCCGAAGTACTGGAACCCCTCCAGGGCCTGGACCGAGAGCACCGGGCTGCCGTTCGTCTTCGCCCCGTGGATCGTCCGCCCCGGCGTCGAGATCGAGCCGTACCTCGCGGCCTTCGCGCGCTCGCGCCTCGTCGGCCAGCGCGCGATCGGCACGCTCGCGGCCGAGGCGGCGGCGACCTGGCGGCTGCCCGCCGCGTCCTGCGCGACCTACCTCGCCGAGGAGTGCGTGTACGAGCCCGGCCCCGAGATGCACGCCGCGCTGTACACCTTCCGCGACGCCGCCGCGGTCCTCGGGCTGTGCAACGGCAAGCTCACGCCCGAGCCCGTCGCCGCCTTCCTCGCCCACCGCGGCTGAGCCGGCGGATCGGGCCGCGCGGAGGGCGCCGACGCGCGCGCCACAACTCCGTGCATCAGCGAGGCTTGCGCCACGAACGTTGAATCGTCCGCTGCCGAACTCTATCTAGGGGCCTGCCAGCGCACGCGCGCCTCACCCAGGTTCCACAGCCAGAGAAGCCCCTTGTCTCGAAGCCAAGCCGCAGCCAACACGCCCACGCTGTTCGCCGACGACGATCCCGACGCCTCCGTGAGTCCCAAGAAGAGCAGCAAGAAGTCCACCGCCAAGTCGGAGGCTCCGGCCAAGTCCGGCTCCACTCGTCGTGCCTCCGCGAACGAGATGGCGGCCAAGCAGCGCGAGATCTCGGTCTCCGAGTTCTTCACCAAGAACCGCCACCTCCTGGGCTTCGACTCGCCTCTCAAGGCGCTGCTCACGACCGTCAAGGAGGCCGTCGACAACTCCCTGGACGCCTGCGAGGAGGCGGGCATCCTGCCGGAGATCGCGGTCGAGATCTCGCAGGTCAGCGAGAAGGTCTACCGCTGCGCCGTCGAGGACAACGGCCCGGGCATCATCGACACGCAGGTCGGCAAGGTGTTCGGCAAGCTGCTCTACGGCTCGAAGTTCCACAAGTTGTCGCAGACCCGCGGCCAGCAGGGCATCGGCATCTCGGCGGCCGGCATGTACGGCCAGCTGACCACGGGCAAGCCCGTGCTCATTCGCAGCCGGACCGGCAAGCGCAAGGACGCCCACGAGTTCCTGCTCACGATCGACACCGTCCGCAACAAGCCGGAGATCCACGAGTCGAGCGTGTTCGACTGGGACAAGGACCACGGCACGCGGGTCGAGATCGAGATGGAGGCCAAGTACCAGAAGGGCCTGCGCTCGGTCGACATGTACTTGAAGCAGACGGCCATCGCGAACCCGCACCTGACGCTGCACTTCACCGACCCCGCCGGGGAGAAGGTCACCTACGAGCGCGCGACGAAGGAGCTCCCGCCCGAGACCGTCGAGATCAAGCCGCACCCGCACGGCGTCGAGCTCGGCCGCCTGATCGGCATGCTCAAGGAGACGAGCTGCCGCTCGCTCTCGGGCTTCATGCAGGAGGAGTTCTCGCGCGTCGGCCCGACCGTCGCCAAGAAGATCATCAAGGCCGCCGGCAAGGGCCTGACCGAGAAGAGCTACCCGAGTCGGATCGCCCGCGAGGAGGCCGCGGCGCTGCACAAGGCGATCAACGAGACCAAGATCTCGTCGCCGTCGACGGACTGCATCGCGCCGATCGGCGACGAGCTGATGCTGCAGGGCCTGCGCAAGGAGCTGGAGGCGGACTTCTACGTGACGGCCACGCGCCCCGCGGCCGTCTACCGCGGCAACCCGTTCCAGATCGAGGTCGGACTCGCGTTCGGCAAGCCGGGCGGCGTCGGGCTCGAGGTCACCGACGAGGGCCGCATCAAGAAGAAGGACAAGGCCAAGGCCGCGACCGAGGAGCTCGTCGGCTCGATGGACGAACCGGTCCGCGTCATGCGCTTCGCGAACCGCGTCCCGCTGCTCTACATGGCGTCGGGCTGCGCGATCACGAAGGCCGTCCAGCAGACGAACTGGCGGGGTTACGGCCTGACCCAGCCGCGCGGCGGCGTGCCGCTGGGCGCGATGGCCATCATGGTCCACATCGCGAGCGTCTGGGTGCCGTTCACCTCCGAGTCGAAGGAAGCCATCGCCTCCTACGACGAGATCGTGAAGGAGATCAAGCTCGGCCTGCAGGAGTGCGGCCGCAAGCTCGGCACCTACATCCGCAAGGGCAAGCGCCTGAAGCGCGAGTTCGAGAAGCGCAGCTACATCGAGAAGTACATCCCGCACATCGGTATCGCGCTGCAGGAGATCCTCGAACTCCAGGACAAGGAGCGCGACGAAACCGTCGAGACGCTCGAAGACGTCCTCCACAAGAGCCGCAAGTTCTAAGCGAGCCCAACAGACATGGCGAAGAAGAAGAAGGTCCTGCGCAGGAAGAAGGTGGCCCGCAAGGAGGCCCCCGCCGCCGCGCCGGCCAAGGCTGCGAAGAAGAAGACCGCCCGCAAGAGCACCGCGGTTCCGACCCCGGAGAAGGTCACGGCGACCGCCAAGAAGGGACGTCGCGCGGAGGCCAAGCTCGGCCCCCTCGACAAGAAGACGGTCAAGTTGATCGACGAGACGGCGCTGCGCGTCCAGAAGTCGATCCACAAGCGGATCCTGCCGGAGCTCAAGTTCCCGGTGCGCTCGCTGCAGAACGTCAACTACGACAAGAAGGTGGGCTACTTCGAGCTCGGTCGCGGCCGCAAGGCGCGCGCGCTGTCGGTCAACACCGTCAAGGGCTTCGCCCAGACGCTGCGGCTGATGTCGATCTCGAAGGAGATGATCGAGAACAACGACTTCGCGACGAAGCGGGAGGCGTACTACGTCTCCAAGAACTGGGGCGACTGCAAGTTCACCGAGCAGACCGAGTCCGACTCCGCGATGGACGACATCGAGGCCCTCGCCAGCCTCGACGGTCTCTCGCGCGAGCAGCTGCGCTACTACCCCGAGGAGCACGGCGGCTCGGTCGCCGGCAACCTGACGGTCATCGATCGGGACACCGAGACCGGCAAGCCGATCCGCATCGACTGCACCGCGTTCGGCACGGGCTCGTACTCGATCCCCCACTCCGTCGAGCACCTCAAGTTCGAGACGGACGCGAAGTTCGTGATCGTCATCGAGACCGGCGGCATGTTCCCGCGCCTGCCCCACCACAAGTTCTGGAAGACCGGCGAGTGCCTCCTGGTCGAGATGGGCGGCGTGCCGACGCGCGCGACGCGGCGCTTCATCCGGCTGCTCGCCGACCTGAAGAAGATCCCGGTCTACTGCTTCGTCGACTGCGACCCGTACGGCATCGCGAACATCTACCGGACGCTCAAGGTGGGCTCGGGCAACGCGGCGCACATCAACAAGTTCTTCTGCGTGCCCCAGGCAAAGTTCCTCGGCGTGACGCCGCAGGACATCATCGACTTCAAGCTCCAGGACGCGACGCACGAGTTGCAGAAGGTCGACATCAAGCGCGCGAAGGACGCCCTGAAGAACGACCCGTTCTTCAGGGCGCACAAGCCCTGGATCGCGGCGATCAACCAGCTGCTCAAGATGGGCGTCCGCGCCGAGCAGCAGGCCCTCGCCAAGTGGGGCCTGAACTTCGTGATCGACGAGTACCTGCCGCGCAAGCTGAAGGACAAGAAGAGCTTCCTGCCGTAGCGAAGTGCCGACCTGGGATCCCGCGCAGTACGAGCGGTTCGCGGACCAGCGCCTGCGGCCGGCCCTCGAGCGGCACGCGCCCGAGCAGCTCGAGGGACCCG
>CAYGST010000037.1:0-17733 GCA_964352415.1 uncultured Planctomycetaceae bacterium
GGAGAGCCTTGGAGGGGCGAAAGGGGGTGGGGGGACCTCCGGCCGAAGTATAGCCCATGGTCCGGCCTGGGATGGGAACCCGCGAAGCGCCTCCGGTTTCGCGACTCCGGGCCCTTCGGGCGGAGCGCTGCCCGGCGCGGGCCGTGGGACGGACAGATGTGGCGTGCCACGCGCGCCGCGACCCGCTCGAGGCACGCGTTCAGTTCGTCCGAGCCCGCCAGCGCCGCGTGAGCACCTTCGCGTACTTCATGAAGCTGTAGACCCCGGAGAGCAGCCCGATCGTCAGCCCTGCGAAGCCGTCGAGGAACCCACGCTTGAACACGTACAGGCGCAGGAACGACCAGACCCCGCGCAGCACCGGGGTGAGCAGCGTGACCCGCCGGCCCCGCTTCTCGATCTCGTCGGCCGCGACCTCCGAATACCGATCGATCATCTGCAGGTGCGCGGAGAGGCTTTCGAGCGAGAAGTGCAGCAGGTCCCCGTCGAGTCGCCCCGTCGATCCCTCCTTCACGAAGACGTACTCGTGCGGGTCGGTGCCGCGCACCTCGCAGCGGCGCCGGTCGAACAGCCGGGTGCGCCGCTCCGGGTACCAGGTGTGCTTCAGCCAGCGGTAGATGTAGTAGTTCTTGCGCTTGAACTCGAAAGCGGCGTGCGTCGGCTCGCCCTGCGCGCGCACCTCCTGGATCGCGGCGGCCAGGACCGGGTCCAGGCGCTCGTCGCAGTCGAGGTTGAGGATCCAGTCGTTCGTCGCCAGCGAGTAGCAGAAGGCCTTCTGGGCACCCATGCCGAGCCAGTCCTGGCGCACGACCCGCTCCGTGTAGCCGCGCGCGATCTCGCGCGTCCGATCGGTGCTGTGGGAGTCCACCACGACGATCTCGTCCACGATCCCTTCGAGGCTCTGGAGGCACTCCTCCAGCATCGCCTCCTCGTTGAAGCTGATGATGCACGCGCTGATCCGAGGCATGGAGCGGGAGCATACCAAGTCGAAACCCCTCGAAAGCCTCTTACAGGGGCCGTCCGGCGGGGATCCACCCGGGCTGGTACGCTAGTCCGAAGCTCGATGCCGGCACGGCCGGTTCCCGGTTCCACCCAATCGCACCTCCATGAATCTCCAGACCACCCTCCTCCGACTGGCCGCTCCCCTGGCCCTCGGCGGCACCCTCCTCGCCCAAGGCGCCGACCTCTGCGCCAACGCGCAGCCGCTCGTCGGCACCGGCCTGTTCGCCTTCGACAACTCGACGGCGCTCACCGACGGCCTGCCGGACACGGCCTGCTTCTTCTTCAACCAGGACAACATCGACAACGACGTCTGGTTCACCTGGCAGGCCCCGAACGACGGCACGTTCGTCGCCAGCACCTGCGGCCAGACCGCGATCGACACGCGCATCGCCATCTACGACGGCAGCTGCGCCGGCGCCGTGATCACCTGCAACGACGACAGCTGCGGCACGCTGCAGACCGAGGTCACCTGGGCCGCGCTGGCGGGCCAGACCTACGTCATCCGCCTCGGGAACTACCCGGGCGCCCTCCCCGGCACCGGCTTCATGGAGCTGCGCGAGGATCTCCCCTTCGAGAACCCCGCCAACGGCCACCACTACCAGCTGCTGCCCGACAGCGGCATCAGCTGGGACCAGGCGCGCCTGCAGGCCGCGGCCATGACGTTCCAGGGCGTGAGCGGACACCTCGCCACGCTGACCGAGCAGAGCGAGCACGACTTCGTGTTCTCGATCGGCGACCCGCACAACTTCTGGATCGGCGGCTTCCAGAACACGTCCTCCCCGAACTTCGTCGAACCCGGCGGCGCCTGGGAGTGGATCACCGGCGAGCCCTTCGTCTTCACGGCCTGGCTCCCGGGTGAGCCGAACGACACCGGCGGAACCGGCGCCGAGGACTGGCTCGAGCTGCTCGGCCCGGGCGGCGGCTTCAACCCGACCTGGAACGACGCCAGCCAGATCGAGCACCCCGCCGGCTACGTGGTCGAGTTCCCGACCGGCTCCGGTACCGCCTACTGCTTCGGCGACGGGCTCGGAACCGGCTGCCCCTGCGGCAACACCGGCGGCACCGGCGAGGGCTGCGCGAACTCGAGCGGCGCTGGCGCCGTCCTCGGGAGCGGCGGCACGAACAGCGCCATGCTCGACGACCTCACCCTGCAGGGGAGCGGCATGCTGAGCGGGCAGCCCGCGCTGCTGTTCTCGGGCAACATGAACCTCGGCAACGGTGCCCTGTTCGGCGACGGCCTGCGCTGCACGGGCGGCCCGGTCGTGAGGCTCAGCGTCGCCATTCCCGACGCCAGCGGCGACGCCGCCTGGGGCCCGGGTCTCGCGACCGCCAACGGCTGGAGCGGCGGCGACACGCGCAGCTTCCAGGTCTGGTACCGCGACAACAGCGGCTCGCCCTGCGGCTTCAACTTCAACCTCAGCAACGGGGTCGAGGTCGTCTACGTGCCCTGACCTCTGCGCTCCCGCGCCGGCTCGGCCTCGCTCCGTTCGGGCCCTCGGAACTGGACTTCGGAACCTGAGTTCGTTTGATTCTGACTCAGGTTCCGTTCCGAAGTCCGGTTCCGAGGGCCGCGGTCACTCGTCCTCGTCGCCCGTGTAGCCGAGCGCGTTGAGCGCGCCGGCGTCGGGGGCGGCGCCGGAATCGCCCTTCGGCACGAGCCGGAAGGCATCGCGCTCTTCGAGGAAGCGCAAGAGGCGTGCGACCTCTGCAGGGTGCTCCGCGTACACGTTGCTCAGCTCGCGCGGATCCGCCTGGAGGTCGTAGAGTTCGGAGTTCTGCCGTTCGCGGGCGTGATGGATCAGTTTCCAGCGCTGATCGCGCACGACGTAGAGGTTGTCGTTCTGACCAGCGGGCAGGCGCGGCCCCGGCGAGTGCGCGTCCTCGAGGTTGAGCGCGTCCGCGTAGGCGAGGCGCGGCTCGTCGAGCGCTCCGCGCAGGATCGGCAGCACGCTACGGCCCTCGACCCCGACCGGCGGCGCCACATCGAGCGCCTCCAGCACCGTGGGGAGGATGTCGATCGTTCGCACGAGCTCGGGCACGACCACGCCGACCTGCTGGCCTTCGGCCGCCTCCGGAAGCTTGAGCAGGAACGGCACGCGGATGGACCAGTCGTACAGGAGCCGGTGCAGCATCCAGCCATGGTCCTGAACGCCGTCCATCAGACCCTGGCCGTGGTCGGCCGTGACCACGATCAGCGTCTGCTCGTACTGGCCGGTCTCGCGCAGGTACTGCAGCACGCGGCCGATCTGCTGATCGACATACGCGAGCTCGAAATCGTACATGGCGTCGCGCACCGCAACGTCCTTGGAGCTCACCGTCGGATCGTAGGTGACGCCGCGCTCGTCGGCGAACGCCTGGGGCGGGACGAGAGAGAAGTCGTGAACGTCGAAGACGTGCAGCCAGACGTGCCACGGTCCCCGGTCGCCGTGCTCTTCGAGCCACGTCAGCGCGTCATCCACGGTCTCGTCCGAGCGGCGCTGCGTGTTGTTGCGCGGGCCGTCCTGCCAGGTCGAGCTGTGATGCTGCTGGCGCGTCAGGTCGAGCGAACCGAGCGTGTCCTCGAGGCCGGTCGAGAAAGTCTGGTAGCCCCGCGCGAGGCCGTAGGCCTGCGAGACCGGGTAGGCGCTGACGAAGCCAGCCGTGTGCCAGCCTCGCTCGCGCAGGAGCTCCGGCAGGCTGGGGACGTCCGCGGGTAGGCGGTGTCCGAGGTCGCCGAAGAACACGCGCAGGCCGTGGGAGTAGTTGTTGCGCCCGGTCAGGATCGACGCGTGGGACATCGGCGTGATACCGGCCGTGGAGATCGCCGTCTCGAAGCGCACGCCATCTCGCGCCAGGGCGTCGAGGCTCGGCGTCGAGGCGCCCGCGCGCCCGTAGCAGCCCAGGCGGTCGGCGCGGGTCGTGTCGAGCGTCACGAGCAGGACGTTCCACTCCTCCGCCCACGTCTCCGGTTCGGGCGCGGGATTCTCCTCTCCGCAGCCACCGACAGCGAGGAAGGTGGCGAGGGAGACGCTGAGCCCCAGACCCGTCGTGAGCGAAGCGCGTGATGTGCAGCGGAGCATCGACATGGAAGGTGTGAACCGTGAAACGCGGGAGCCTCGAGAGTCTAGGCTAGAATCCGTCCCGTGCTAGCGACCCTACGAAATGCTCGTGGCGCGACCGAAACAGCACTCAGTCCCTCGCAACCACTCCATGCGTTTCACCTCCGCACTGCTCCTCCTGCTCCCACTCCTCGTCGGCGCGAGCCTCGCGTCCCCCGATGCCGTCAAGGACGCGAAGTCGAAGGACCCGCTCGAGCGGCTCGCCGCCGCGGGCGAGCTCGCGACGTCTGAGCACAAGGACGCTGAGAAGACGCTGCGACGCCTGCTCGGTGACAAGGACTGGGAGGTCGCGCAGGTGGCCGCGCTGTCCCTCGCGCAAGCCGGGACGGAGAAGTCCGTCGACGAGCTCGTGAAGACCGCCTGCGGCGGACCCGTGCGCCCGGTGCGCCTCGCTGCTGCTGCGGCCTTGGCGGCCATTGATCCGGCCACAGGGTTCGAAGGCATCGAGAAGCAGATGAAGGGCGACAGCGCGCTGCTCGCGTGCGAGGCCCTCGCGATCGTCGCGCCCGCGCTCGAGTCGCCCCCGACCTCCAAGAAGCTGGAGCGCCTGCTCGAGTCCGACGAGATGCACGTGCGCATGGCCGCGGCACGCGCGAGCGTCGCCCTCGCGCGGACGGATCGTGAAGAGGTGCTGCGGAGCCTGCTCGAGTCGCCCTTCCTCGCGCTGCGGGGCGCAGCCCTCGAGGCCGCGAAGGCGGACCCGCTCGTCGCGCAGGTCGAAGCGCTGATCCCGTACGCCGAACAGATCGACCTGCCGGACGTCCTCTCGCGTCGCTCCGTCGACGCCCTCGCGAGCGGGCTCGCCGCCGGTGGAGACGAAGGCTCGGAGCGCGCCGCCGCCTTGGTCACTCAGCTCTGCGGCAACGCCGCGGCCCCGGTAGCGCAGCGCGGCGTGCAGCTGGCGCGTCGACTGCACGCCATCGGCTTCTCCAAGGCAGCGGACCTCGTCGTGGCCACGGGCCCGGCCCGCGAGCACGGCGAGGGCGGCGTGCGCGCCCTGTCTGCGCGGCTGCTCGCGCTCCTCGACGCGGAAGAGGCGCAGAAGGCCGCCCTCGAACTCTACGGCGACCGCTCCACGCGCGTGCGCGTCGCCGCCGCGCGCGCCGTGCTCACGCGCCGGCCGGTCACGACCGACGAGGGCCGCGACTGGGCCCTGGCCGAGCTCTCGAGCGCGAGCGACCGCGAGCTGCGCGAGACGTTGGTCGTGGCCCTCGGCCACCCGGACCTCGGCGAGCACGGCGGCACCGTTTCGGCCCTCGCGAACTGCCTCGCCGACAGCGACTGGGGCGTCGCCTGCTGCGCGGCCGTCTCGCTCGGCATGACCCGCGCCGAGGACGGCGTCGGCCCGCTGGTGCGGCTCGCCAGCGAGTCCGAGGACTGGCGCCTGCGCGGCGCCGCGGTCGTCGGGCTCTCCGAGTCGCTGCACAAGGAGGGCGTCCCGGCCGTCATCGAGCGCCTCGGCGACGAGGAGCCCAGCGTGGCGCGCACCGCGTACGCCTTTCTGCTCTCGATCGCGCTGGGGGATCGCCCCGAGGCCACGGTCGACGCGTGGACGGAGTGGTGGGCCGCGAACGGTGACAAGGTGCGCCTGTTCGATCCGAAGGAGCGCCGCGAACGCCGTGAGAAGTACGGCTACTCCACGCCGCCGGCCGAGATCTACAAGGGCCTCGACGTCGCGGTGCTCGAGAGCCGCGGCGACCAGATGCAGGTCGTGCTCGACCGCCTCGAGATCGAGCATCGCCTGACGAGCTCGAACCGCGTCGCGGCCGACGGACTCGACGCCAGCGGCGTGTTCGTCGCCAACTGCACCGGCGAGATCGAGGGCGGCGACGTCGAGCGGCTCGCCTGGTTCGTCAAGGTCGGCGGCTACCTGTGCGGCTCCTGCTGGGCTCTGACCGAGACGATCGGCCGCGTCGCGCCGGGCTACGTCTCGAAGTTCCAGACCCGCGACGAGGTGCTCGACAAGGTCGAGGCGAGCCTGTGCGATGCGGACAGCCCGTACCTCGTCGGCGTCTTCGGCGACGGCGTGCGGCCGATCTACAACCTCGAGGGCTCGCACCTCTTGCAGGTCGACCGCCCCGAGGCCGTCGAGATGCTCGTCGACAGCCTCGCGTGCGCGGAGCGCTGGGGCGGCGGCAACCTCGCCTGCTGGTTCCGCTGGGGTCACGGCACGATCCTCGACTCGGCCAACCACTTCCGGAACCAGGGCTTCGAGAACGTCCTCGGCCTCAAGAAGGACGAGGAGCGCAAGGCCTACGCGGTCGAGCACATGGGCGCTTCCTACGAGTTCCTGCGCGAGACAGCGAAGGCGAAGTTCTGGGGCTCGACGACGAAGGCGGCGGGGGAGGTGTTCGACCTCTCCGTCTTCCGGCTCGTGACGAACTTCGTCCGGCAGCGTCGCATCGAGGGGCGCTGAGCGGGGCGTCGCGTTGAGTCCAGCCCAGGTGCGCTACGGAACGTCGAGCTGGTCGGCGAAGAGCTGGGTCGGCAGCTTCTACCCCAAGGGAACCAAGCCCGCGGACTTCCTCGCGCGCTACAGCGAGGTCTTCGACACCGTCGAGGCCGACGTGACTTACTACCGCACTCCGAGCCGCTCGATGGTCCAGGGCTGGAAGCGCAGGACGCCGAAGCGCTTCACTCTTTCGGCGAAGTTCCCGCGCAGCATCGTGCACGCCGGGGAGGGGCCGCGGCCCGATGCCACGCGCGTGCTCGTCCCCGAGTACGTGGAGCGCGACGCCGCGCGCTTCCTCGAAGCGATGGGGGAGCTGGGCGAGCGCTGCGGCCCGCTCGTGCTGCAGTTCCCGTACTTCAACAAGTCCGCTTTCGCGGAGGCCGGGCCGTTCAACGAACGACTCGCCGCCTTTCTCGACGCGCTGCCCGCAGGCTTCCGCTTCGCCGTGGAGGTCAGGAACAAGAGCTGGGTCACCCCGGAGCTGCTGGACCTGCTGCGCGAACGGCGCGTGGCGCTGTGCCTGCTCGACCTCGCCTACATGCCGCACCCCGCGGACCTCGCCGAAGGCCTCGACCTCGTCACGGCCGACTTCGTCTACGCGCGGCTGATCGGCGACCGCAAGCAGCTCGACGCGCTGACGGAAAGCTTCGACCGCGTGGTGCTGGATCAGCGGCCGCGCCTGCAGCGCTGGGCGGACCTCCTGAACGGGCTGTCGGACGCGGTCGACGAGATCTTCACCTACGCCAACAACCACTACGCCGGGCACGGGCCCGCGACCGCGGCGGAGCTGCGCGCCCTCGTCGAGGGCAAGCAGCCGCCTGACAAGCCGCCCAAGGTGCCCGACACCGGCGAGCTGCCGTTCTAGCCGTTCGAGCGGGGAGCGCCCGCTCGACAAACCACGCGAAACGGCCAAGAGGCTCCAAGCCCCGGTCGTCTCCACCCGAGCCGCGTCACCCGCGCGGCGCCTCGACAGTGGACCCAGCGAGTGGCAGGCTCGCGGTGACCTCCGGCTCCAACCCGACTCGCACGCTCCATGGGACGTCTCCTCGCGCTCTTCCTCGCACTCTTCGCCCTCGGGCTGGCGCCCACGCTCCAGGCGACCGATGAATCCGCGCCCAGCTCCAGGGTGGCGCCGCAGGACCCCGCCGAGCTGCGCCAGCAGGCCGAGGCGAGGGTCGAGCAGGGCAGCTACGAGCTGGCGTTGCGGCTCTACCGTCAACTGAGCGGGCAGGAGCTGGACGAGTCCGAACGCGCCTGGGTCGACTATCGCCTCGCTGACCTCGGCTGGCGCGAGCTCGCCGCCTCGGAGCACCCCGACGACTCGAAGCACGACGCCGCGCGCGCCGCGCTCGATGCGTTCCTCGCGCGCTACGAGCGCCCCGAGCAGCGCGACGACCTGTGGGCCCTGGCCCAGGAGTCGAAGGGCGACCTGAACTGGTCCTACTCGAGCCGGCGCAACCAGAACGAGGCGTTCAGCGCCTACCGAGCGGCCCTCGATCACTGGGCCGCCTCGCCGGACATCGAGCTGGCTCGCGAGCGCTACCTCGCCATCGTCTGGAACGCCCTCGCGCCGCCGCAGTCGAACGAGTGGCAGCGACGCAACTCGCTGGGCGCCGTGGACGAGGCCTGGCTGCTCGGCGCACGCGCGATCGCGCAGACCCCGGAGGACCGTGCTCGAGCCGCCTACGCGGTGGCGAAGCGCGGCGAGCGGGACGGCAACAACGAGCGCGTTCACGCGCGCACCCGCGAGGCGTTCGAGGAGGTCCTCGAGCTCGGCATGCAGTCCAGCGTCTATGCTGCGGCGCTCTACGACTACGGGATCTGGCTCGAGGAGCGAGGGAGCCTGCAGGTCGACTCGAAACGCGGAACCTGGAGCGAACCGGACTACGTCGCCGCGCTCGCCGTCTACCGGCGACTGCAGGCGGAGTACAGCGAGGGCAAGCACGAGCACTGGCGCGATGCGCGGCACCGGATCCAGAAGATCCTCGGCGAAGAGGTCAGCCTCTCGGTCGGCCAGGTGTTCCTGCCCGGGTCCGCAGTCGGCTTCGGCCTGCGCTGGCGCAACGTCCCCAGCGTGGCGCTCTCGCTCCACCCGCTCGACCTCGTCGACGCGGTGAACCTGCGCAGCCACGAGCAGGGCTCGAACCAGTACATCGACACCGTTGACCTTGGGCGCTTCCCGGCCGTGCAGCGCTGGAACTTCGCGACCAAGGACGACGGTCGGCACCTCCGGGGAACCAGCCTCGAGACGCTCGACTTCGAGGTTGCGCCCGGCGCCTACGTGCTCGAAGCCCGCGCCGGCGGGGCGCGTTCGCGCCAGCTCGTCCTGGTCAGCGACGCCGCCCTGGTCGTCAAGTCGCAGACGGATCGGGTCGTGGCCTGGTTCGCGGACGCGCGCACCGGCGAGCCGATCGCGGGCGCCCCGCTGAGGCTCTGGTACAAGTCGAAGCACGACGCTCCGTGGCGCAGCGTCCCGCTGGAGACGGACGCGAACGGCCTCGCCGAGCACACCATCGGCAGCCGCCAGCGCGAGCGCGCCCAGTACTTCCTGGCCGCGGGCAAGGGCGCTCGCCAGGCCTTCGCGATCACCTGGGAGCCCTGGTCCTATCGCCGCGGCAACGACTGGCGCATCCTCGCCCAGGCGGACAGGGCAGCGTATCGGCCGGGACAGACCGTCTCCTGGCGCTTCACGGCGCGGGAGCGCAAGGACGGCGTCTACGTCACGCCCGGCGGGCAGGACGTGCACTGGCAGCTCAACGGTCCGAACGGCGATCTGCGCGCGAAGGGCGAAGCGACCTTGAACGAGTTCGGCACGGCGACCGGCACCTTCGCCCCCGACGAGAGCTGGGCCCTCGGCGAGTACGCGCTGCAGGTCTACGAGCCCGGACGCGGCACGGACGAGCGGGGCGGCTTCCTCGGCTCCGGCACGCTCTTCCGCCTCGAGGAGTACAAGCTCCCCGAGTTCCAGGTCACGGTCGAGCGCGCGCGGGACGAGGACGGCGCGCCGATCGAGTACCGCAGCGGTGACGTGGCGAAGGTCACGATTCAGGCCGACTACTACTTCGGCGGCGCCGTCGCGAACGCGAGCGTGGAAGCGGTCGTGTACCGCAAGCCCTTCCACAAGACCTTCCAGACGCCGCGGCCGTTCCCTTGGTTCTACGACACGGGAAACCAGTACGGCGGATGGTGGGGGAACGGCGAGGAGATCCTGCGCAAGACCCTGCGCACCGACGCGGAAGGGCGCGCGCTGCTCGAGATCGAGACGGACCGCGCGGACGGACAGGACTACGACTTCACGGTCGAGGCGCGCGTCGTCGACTCCTCCCGGCGCGAGGTGACGGGCCAGGGCAGCGTCCGCGTGACGCGCCAGGGATGGTTCGCTCACCTGAGCGTCGATCACCAGCTCGTGGCGCCGGGCGGCGAGTCCGAGCTCACCCTGCGCGCGAGCAACGCGGACGACGACCCCGTCCAGATCGAAGGAGAAGTATCTCTCGTGCGACTGCGCTGGCGAGAGGTCTGGCGCCGGCCCGACGGCACGACGCTGCGCGGCCGCGCGCTCGGCGCGCTGCGCTCGACGTCTTCGGTCTTCCCGCCCGCCCCGCGGCCGGGCGAGCTCCCCTGGAGGCGCCTCGAGGCCGAGTACGAGGAGACGGTCGTCGCCACGACGGTCCTGCGCACCGACGCAGTTGGCGAGGCGACCTGGCGGGTGAAGCCGCCGAGCGTCGGCCACTACACCCTGCGCTTCTCCGCGCGCGACTCGCACGGCGCCGCCATCGGGGCGGAGACCGGGCTCTCCTGCGTCGAGCCCGGCACGACCGAGCTCGCTACCCAGAGCGATGGAACGCGGCTCGTCCTCGACAAGGACACGTTCCGCGAGGGCGAGCTGGCGTCGATCCTGATCACGACGCCGGCCAGCGGTCGCTGGGTCCTGTTCGCGGTCGAGTCCGACACGCTACTCGAGCACCGCGTCGTGCATGTCACGGGTACGGTCAAGCTGCTGCAGCTCGAGGTCGCCGAGAGCTGGGTGCCGAACGTGCACCTGGCCGTCACGGGGCTGGACCAGGGCCTGCGCAGCGATGACCTGCAGGAGGTCATCGTGCCGCCGCTGGAGCACTTCCTCGATCTCGAGCTCAGCCTGGAGCCGGAAACGGCGCTGCCCGGCGGCGAGGGAACGCTGCGGATCACGGCGCGCGACGCGGACGGCGTGGCCGCGGCGGCGGAGGTCACGCTCGCGCTCGTCGACGCCTCCCAGGCGGCGATCCAGGGCGAGTACGCTGGCGACCCGCGCCAGCACTTCTACGGCGACAAGCGCGGCCACGCCGTCGCGACGATGAGCACGATGAACACGCTCCCGTACCGGCGGCTGGTGATCACGGAGGACGGCGAGCTGGTCGAGGAGCGCTTTGCCTGGGCGGACGACTCCGAAGAACAGGAGAGGCGCTACGCCGGCGAGAGCTCGGTCTCGGCGGAACTTGAGGCGCTCGGCTATGTCGGCGGCCTGGCGGCCGCGAAGGAGATGACCCGCGACGGGGGACTCTTGCGAATGCGCGCGGAGACCGCCTCATCGGACGACCTCTTCCTCGGTCAGGTCCCGTCCAGCACGCGCCAGGCCGCGCCCGCCGAGGCTCCGCAGCCGACGGGCGGCGGGGGCGCGGTGGTGGTCCGCAGCGACTTCCGCGAGACCGCGCTGTGGTTCCCGACCGCCGTCACGGACGCCGACGGCCGCGCCGAAGTGCGCTTCACCTACCCGGAGAACCTCACGCGCTGGAGCGCCAGCGCCCGCGCTCGCACCCGCGGGTCCGCCTTCGGCATCACGCGTGGAATGAGTGCGACGCGCCTGCCGCTGCTCGCGCGCCTCCAGGCGCCGCGCTTCTTCGTCGAGGGCGACGAGGTCGTCATCAGCGTCAACGTGGACAACCGCACGGACGAGAAGCTCACCGCCCGCGTCGAGCTCTCGGTCGAGGGCCTCGAGGTCATCGGCGAACCGCTGCAGCTCGGCCAGCCGCCGTCGGCCACGATCGAAGCCCAGGGAGGCGCACGCCTCGACTGGCGCGTGCGAGCTACCACGGCCGGCACCGCGCGCTTCGTCGCCAAGGTCACGAGCGGGGAGTACGGCGACGGCGTCGAGCTGACGCTGCCCGTCGTCCGCCACGGGATCGAGGCGCTGGAGGCCAAGGCGGGACGCTTCGACGGCGAGGGCGTCGACCTGACCCTCGATCTCCCCGCGCGGGAAGGCGGCACGGAGCTGGTGGTGCAGGTCACGCCGAGCCACGCGGTGACGATGCTCGACGCGCTTCCGTACCTCGTCGACTATCCGTACGGCTGCACCGAGCAGACCCTCTCGCGCTTCCTGCCGACCACGGTCGTCGCGCGCACCCTGGAGCGGCTCGGCATCGATCCGGCCGTGGCCATGAATCGCGTCTATGGCGGGATCGAAGCCGAGTTCGCGGACAAGACCCAGCGCGAGACCGACGCCGGACTGCGCGACCTCGCGCGCGCGACGAGCGCCGGCCTCGAGCGGCTCTACGACCTGCAGCATGGCGACGGCAGCTGGTCCTGGTGGAAGAACGGCGACGGCGATCGCTTCATGACCGCCTACGTGGTCTGGGGTCTGTCCCTCGCACGCGACGCCGAAGTCGACGTCGACCAGGCGAAGCTCGACGCCGGCGGCGAGTGGCTCGGGCGCGTGCTGGTCGAGGCCGAGAAGGATCTACCGCTGCAGGCCTGGATGCTGCACGCGCACAGCGCGTGGCTGCGGGGCACCGGCGGCGAACAACGCGGGTTCGCCGAGGCGGCCGCCGAGAACCTCTACGCTGGGCGTCAGGGCCTGAACGCCTACGGCCGCGCGCTGCTGCTGCTCTCCTTGAACGCGCTCGGGCGCGACAACGAGGCGCGCGTCCTGGCGGACAACCTGATCGACGGCGTGCTGCGCGACGACGCGCCCGACGCCTCGATCGTTCCGGCCGGCGGCGCCTCGGGCGGGACGCAGAGTCCGCGTGCTCACTGGGGTGAGGACGGCGCCGGCTACCGCTGGTCGGACGGTGGCGTGGAGGCCACGGCCTTCGCGCTGCGCGCTCTCGTTGCCTTCGATCCACAGCACGAGCTCGTCGAGCCCGTCGCGGACTGGCTGATCGCGAACCGCCGCGGCGCGCAGTGGAGCAACACGAAGACGACCTCGATCTGCGTGCTCGCGTTGTGCGACTACCTCGAAGCGACCGGCCAGCTCGATCGGGAAGTCGGGTTCCAGGTGACGGTCAACGGCACGGAGGTCGGCAGCGCGCAGCTCTCGAAGTCGGAGCTGCTCACGGCGCCGTCGCGCTTCACCGTCCCCGCGGAGCTGATCCGGGACGGCGCGAACCGCATCACGATCCGCCGCACGGCAGGGGAGGGCCCGCTCTACTTCCTGGCGACCGCGCGCTTCTTCAGCCGTGAGGAGCCCGTGGCCCCGCGCGGCAACGAGCTGTTCGTTCGCCGCCAGTACTTCGCGCTCGAGCCGCGCCCGACGCTGCTGCGCGGCGCGGTCGAGGAGCGCGTCCTCCTCCGGGACGGCGACGCGGTCACGAGCGGCCAGCGCATCGAGGTCGTGCTCACCGTCGAGACGAAGAACCACCTCGAGTACCTGCTCTTCGAGGACCTGAAACCCGCGGGCTTCGAGGCGACCCAGGTGAAGAGCGGCGAGCCCATCTTCGCGCGCGAGCTGCGCCGGGACGAGGTGCAGCACCGCCTCGGCGCCGCGGAGGTCCAGAGCGGACGCGGCGAGAGGCGCCACGGCGAGCGCTTCGACGTCGGCTACACCGGCCGCCAGCGCTGGATGCACCAGGAGCTGCGCGACCGCAAGGTGGCCTTCTTCCTCGACCGCTGCCCGGAGGGGGTCTGGGAGATCCGCTACGAGCTGCGCGCGGAGGCGCCGGGCGCGTTCCACGCGCTGCCGCTGCTCGGCGAGGCGATGTACGTTCCGGAGATCCGGGCGAACGGCGCCGAGCTGCGCCTCACGGTCGAGGACCGCGAAGATCAGTAGCGCGGCGCTCGGGTCAGAGCGACGCCAGGATCGCGGTGGCCTGGCCACCGGGGTCCTGGGTGTCGATCGCCTGCTCGACGTCGCCCTCGGGCCCGATCAGGAACGTGTAGCGCGCCGACCACTTCGTGTCGTCGCCGCCCGCCGTTCCGAAGGCGAGCCCGAGCTCGCGTTCCGTGTCGCAGAGCAGCGGGAACGGGAAGTCGTGCTTCTCGGCGAACGCGCGGTTCTTCTCGGCCGAGTCGAAGGAGACGCCGAACACCTGAATGCCCTTGGCGTCGAATTCGGAGGTTCGATCACGGAACCCCTTGCCCTGGGCCGTTCACCCGGGCGTGTCGGCCATCGGGTAGAACCACAGCAGGTAGCGGTTGCCGAGCAGCTCCTTGGAGCTGTAGCGCGTGCCGTTCTGGTCGGCGCAGGCCCACTCGGGCGCATCGTCGCCGGCCTTCAGCGTGAGCTTCGACCCGCCACCGGGGAGGAAGCGTCGGATGAGCTTCTTGAACATGCGCGCAGTCTACCCCCGATGGGCCGGCTCCGCGCGCAGCTCATGACGGAGGAAACACCTTGCGCAGCTGCCACGACACGGGATAGAGCCCGAGGACCAGCCCGGCGACCAGCAGGCTCTGCGGACTCCCGGGCAGCGCGCTGAAGGCCGCGGCGAAGATCAGCATCCGGCGCAGCGCGAACCCCATGGCCCGCGGCACCTGTTCTGCGCTCCAGCGCCGCAGGCGTCGCGACTCCTGCACCAGGCCGATCGCCGCCCAGCCGCACAAGCCGGCCGCGACAGCGCGTCCGAGGAGCGAGAAGGGAGCCGCCGGCGAGAGCGGGACGAGCAGCAGCAGCACGGCCAGCGCGAGCAGGAGGCGCGCGGGCGTCTCGCCGGGCAGCGGGCGAGCCTGGCCGTCCTCGTAGCGCCCGAGCCGCGACAGCGTGAACACGTAGACGCCGTAGACCAGGGGCGCGGACCAGACCACGAGCGGCGTCGCGAGTCCGTCGCCGAGCGCCAGGAACGGCAGCGAGAGATTCAGGAAGCGACAGCCAGCGAGCAGCGCGGGACCGAGCAGGTCGCCGCGACCGACGAGGTCGTAGAGAACCACGAGCGCCGTGAGCGCGAGCGCCCAGGTCGCGGCTGCGGGGTCGACGCTGGCGGCGAGCAGGGGACCGGCGATCAGCAGCAGGGCGGCGACCGTCAGCGCGGCGCCGGCGCCGATCTGGCCTTCGGGGATCGGCCGCTCGCGACCGAACTCAGCGTCCTCACCACGGTCCGCCCAGTCGTTGAGCGCCATCCCGCCGTGGTAGATGCAGAGCGAAGCGGCGACGAGGCGCAGCACCGCGGAGACATCGCTCACGTCGCCCGTCGCGAGCACGCAGCCCGCGAGGATGTCGCCGACCGCGGTGGCCGAGAGCGAGATGCGCAGGAGCTTCCCCCAGGCTGCGACGGTGGTGTTCACGCGTACGACCAGAGCGTCAGAAGACGTGCTGGGAGAGGTCGTTGTAGATCACGAACACGAAGATGGAGACGATCAGCACGAGGCCGACCAGCTGGCTGTAGCTGAAGATGCTCTCGCTGACCGGTGAGCCCTTGAGCTTCTCGATGATCAGGAAGAACAGGTGCCCACCATCCAGGATCGGGATTGGCAAGACGTTCAGGAACGCCAGGTTCATCGAGAGCAGGCACAGGAACCAGAAGAACTTGACCCAGCCGATCTCGGCCGTCTGGTGGGCGACGATGCTGATCTTGATGATGCTTCCGACGTTCTGCTTGCCGACCTCGCGGCGCATCATCCCGCGCAGGTGACGGCCGACGTCGGTGATCATCTTGAGCGACGCCGCGGCGCCGACCTGGAGCGCCTCGACCGGGTTGGCGATCGAGTAATCGTACGTGGCGAGCGGCAGCGCGAGCCCGAAGTCCTGGGTCGCGATGGCCTCCGGCAGCGCTTCGATCTGGCGGTACTCGGCCTCGCCTCCAGGCGTCTCACGCCGGATCGAGAGGCGCAGCGCGCGCGCGTCGCTCGCGGCGGTCCGCGAGGCCGTCACCAGGTCCTGGTAGGCCTCGACCTCGACGCCGTCCACCTGCGTGACCTCGTCGCCCGTGCGCATTCCCGCCAGCCACGAGGCCGAACCCTCGAGGACGCGAACGCGCGTGCTCTCCTGGTCGTAACCCACCGCGAGTTGGCGGGCCAGCTCGATGCCTTCCGTCTGCGTCAGGGGCGGAGACTGGAGCGTCAGCCGCTGCTCGCCCCGCTGAATGGCCCAGGTCACCTCGCCCTCCGTCGCCGCGAGCGCGACGAGGACATCCCCGGAGTCCACGATCGGAATGCCCTCGATCGACAGGAGGCGATCCTCCGGCTGGAGACCGATGGGGGCGGTCAGCGGCGTATCCTTGAGCGCGATCAGATGCCTGAAGAGCGCGAGGAAGCCCATCCGCGGCGGGGTCTTCGGCCCGGCCTGCGGCGTGAGGAGAATCGCTTCCTCCAGGCCGGCGCGCCGGACGAGTAGCTCGAACGGCATCTCAGCAGCGATCGCTCGCGTCAGCTGCTGGGCGGGATCGAACCCAGGCGCCGCGCCCGTGACGCCGAGCAGCTCGTCGCCGTCCTGCACGCCGGCCAGGTCGGCCGCGCCGCCGGGGACGACGGAGAGCGGCAGCCCCTCGGCCCACGCGGGCACCAGGTCGCCGATGCTGTAGAGGTCGTAGGTCTCGTCGTACTCGGGCTGCACCTCGAGCGCGAGCGTCCGATCGTCTCCGGGCCGCTGCACGATCAGCTCGGTGAGGCCCGTGCCGCTGTAGGCCACCTCGGGCAGCACCTGCGAGAGGTCGTAGATCTCCTCGCCGTTCACCTCGAGGATGCGCATACCCGGCTCGAGGCCGGCGAGCCAGGCGGGGGAGCCCGACTCGACCTGACCGACCACGGGCAGGACGGAGGGGATCCCGACGAGGAACAGGATCGGGAACACCACCAGGCCGAAGATCACGTTCATGATCACGCCCGCGGAGTAGATGAAGAAGCGCTGGCCAACCGTCTTCGAGCCGAGCTCGTCGGGGGCTGCGGGCTGACCGGAGTAGTGCGTCTCCTCGCCGGCCATGCGCACGTAACCGCCGAGCGGCACCGCGGCGATCTGGTAGTCGGTTCCGTTACGGCGCCAGCCGAAGAGCCGCGGGCCGAAGCCGAGGCTGAACACGACGACGCGGACCTTGCAGAGTCGCGCCGCCATGAAGTGGCCGGCCTCGTGAACGAAGATCACGAGCCCGATGCCGAGGACGACTTGGAGGATGCGCCAGATAGAGAGCAGGTCCATGGATCAGCGGGCGGTGGTCTTGACGAGCTGGGCGACCTCGTCGCGCGCGAGTCCGCGCGCGAAGGAGTCGGCTTCGAGGAGCTCCGCCAGGGTCGAGGAGCGCCCGGGGCGGCGGTCGAGCACCGAGGCGTTGATTCGGGGGATGTCGAGGAACTGGATGCGTTCGTCGAGGAACGCCGCGCAGGCGACCTCGTCCGCCGCGTTCAACACGCAGCCGGCGTCGCCGCCCTCCTCGACGCAGCGAAAGCCAAGGCCCAGGCTCGGAAAGCGCTCGAGGTCGGGCTCCTCGAAGGTCAGGGATGCGAATTGATCGATGGTGAAGCCCTCGAGCTGCGCGGGCGCGCGGTCGGGATGGTGCAGCGCGTAATGGATCGGCCCGCGCATGTCCGGCGGCCCCATCTGCGCGATGACCGACCCGTCGACGAACTCGACCATCGAGTGCACGATCGACTGCGGATGCACGACGACGTGAATGCGCTCGCGCTCCAGCCCGAACAGATGGTGCAGCTCGATCACTTCGAGCGCCTTGTTCATCAGGGTCGCGGATCCGATCGTGATGCGCGGTCCCATGTCCCAGTTCGGGTGCGCGAGCGCGACCTCCTTCGTGACGCCCTCGAGTTCGGCCGCCGTGTGACGACGCAGCGGACCGCCGCTCGCCGTGAGCAGAACGCGGCGCACGCGGCCGATGTCCTCGCCGCGCAGGCACTGGAAGATGGCGCTGTGCTCGCTGTCGACGGGCACGATCTCAGCGCCGTGTTCCTGCGCGAGCTGCATCAGGAGGTCGCCGCCGATGACGAGCGACTCCTTGTTGGCGAGGGCGAGCGTCTTGCCCGCCTCGAGCACGGCGATCGACGGGCGCAGGCCGGCCGCGC
>CAYGST010000038.1:0-17452 GCA_964352415.1 uncultured Planctomycetaceae bacterium
GCCTGCGAGCTCGCCGCCGACGACCTCGAGAAGGACGTCGAGCACGGCAGCCGCCTACGCGACCTGTTCGAGAAGAAGATCTTCGACCGCCTCGACTACGTCTACATCAACGGCGATCCGGACAACCGCCTCCCGCACGCGACGAACCTCTCGTTCGCCTACGTGGAAGGTGAGTCGTTGATCATGGGCATCAAGAACCTGGCGGTCTCGTCCGGCTCCGCGTGCACCTCCGCCAGCCTCGAGCCCAGCCACGTGCTGCGCGCCTGCGACGTCGGCGACGAGCTCGCGCACTCCTCGATCCGCTTCAGCTTCGGTCGCACGACGACGGAAGAAGAGACGATCGCCGCCGCCGACCAGGTCATCGAGGCCGTCGAGCGCCTGCGCGAGCTGTCTCCGCTCTACGAGATGGCTCAAGAAGGGATCGACATCGCCTCCATCGACTGGAGCGGGCACTGATCCCCGCCCCCAAGAACATCCACGGGCGCTCCTGCGCCTCGACCTCTTCAGTCAATCACTCTCGACGGCTCGACAGAGTCCAACCCAAGATCCAGCCATGGCTTACTCAGACAAGGTCCTCGACCACTACAACCAACCCCGCAACGTCGGCTCGATGGACAAGAAGTCCGGAGACGTCGGCACCGGCATCGTCGGCGCACCCGAGTGCGGCGACGTGATGAAGCTCCAGATCCAAGTCGAGGGCGACCGGATCGTGGACGCCAAGTTCAAGACGTTCGGCTGCGGTTCGGCGATCGCGAGCTCCTCGCTGGCCACCGAGTGGATCAAGGGTAAGACCCTTGCCGAGGCCATGGAGATCAAGAACACCGAGATCGTGCAGGAGCTTTCGCTCCCGCCCGTCAAGATCCACTGCTCGGTCCTCGCCGAGGACGCGATCAAGTCGGCCGTCGCCGACTACAAGTCGAAGAACGCAGCCGAGTCCAAGAAGGACGAAGCGCAGAGCGCCTGAGGTACGAACCATGATCGACATCACTGAACGTGCACAGAACGAAGTCCGCCGCATCATCGAGGAACAGAGTCTCTCAGACGGCACGGCCCTCCGCGTCGGCGTCAAGGGCGGCGGTTGTTCGGGTTTCTCGTACACGCTCGGCTTCGACGATCAGATCAACAGCATGGATCAGGTCAACGAAGTCAAGGGCGTGAAGGTGGTCTGTGACCCCAAGAGCTTCCTGTACCTCAACGGGACGCAGATCGACTTCGAGGAGAGCCTGATGGGCCGCGGCTTCAAGTTCGGGAACCCGAACGCGTCGAACAGCTGCGGCTGCGGCGAGTCCTTCTCCGTCTGAGCCGCTGAGCTCCCCAGCAATGAACCTCTGCCCCGTTTGCGAAGCGACGTTGACCACGCCGCTCGTGTGCCTGAACTGCAAGACGCTGCTGTCCACGGAGGGCAGGGTGGTTTCGCCGTTCGAGGCGCTCGGGGTCGAGAGGCGCTGGGAGATCGATCGCAAGCAGCTCAAGCGGGCCCTCCTCGACCTGTCGCGCCTCGTGCACCCGGACTACTTCGCCACGGCGGAGCCCGAGCAGCGTGAGCTCGCCGAACAGGCGAGCGCTGCGCTGAACGAGGCCTTCGAGATCCTGCGGGACGAACCCCGTCGCGCGGACTGGCTGGTGCGAGCACTGGGCGGCCCGTCGGACTCGGAGGAGCGGCAGATGCCGCAGGCCTTCCTGATGCAGGTCCTCGAGTGGAACGAGGTGCTGGAAGAAGCCCGCGGCGCCACGTCGGGGACCGCCGAGTGGCAGGCCATGATAGATCTCGAGGCCGAGCTCGCCAGCGAGCGCGAGGAGCGCCTCGAAGCCATCGCGGCGCAGCTCACCCCGCTGCCGGCCGCCGGCGCTGAAGCGCTCATCGAAGTTCGTCGCGAACTCAACGCCGTCCGCTACATCGATCGCACCCGCGCCGAGCTGAAGAGCCTGCGCCTCGAAGCCTCCCTGGGCGGCGCCTAGCCTCCCCTACCCCTCGCAGACACACTCCTCGCCGCGCCACCGCGCGGCGAGTCCGTTAGAAGTCCTATGGGTTACATCGAACTCAACGTCCTCAACAACGTCGACCAGCCCATGGCGCTGGGGATCGACCTCGGCACGACGAACTCGCTCGCCGCGACCTGGAAGGACGGCCGCCCGGTCGTCCTCAAGCCGGAGGGCGGACACGGCGGCTCGGTTCCCTCGGTGGTCCACTTCGCCGAGGACGGTGGCGCGACCATCGGTCGCAAGGCCCTGAACAAGGCGACCATCGACCCCCGCGGCACGATCTTCTCGATCAAGCGCTTCATGGGCCGCGGCCTGGCGGACATCCAGGAGGAGCTGAAGAGCTTCCCGTTCCCCGTCAGCGAGGGTGAGAACGGGCTGCTCCAGGTGGACGTTTACGGCAACCCGATGACGCCCCAGGAGATCTCGGCGCTGATCCTCACGCGCGTTCAGCAGATCGCCTGCCAGACGCTGCCGGACGCTGAGCTCAACCGCGCCGTCATCACCGTCCCCGCCTACTTCGACGACACGCAGCGTCAGGCGACACGCGACGCCGCGCGGCTCGCCGGGATCGACGTGATGCGCATCATCAACGAGCCCACCGCCGCGAGCCTCGCCTACGGGCTCGATAAGGCCAAGGAAGGCAGGATCGCCGTGTACGACCTCGGCGGCGGCACCTTCGACATTTCGATCCTCTCGATCGAGGACGGCGTCTTCACCGTGCTGTCCACCAACGGTGACACGCACCTCGGTGGCGACGACTTCGATCGCGCGCTCGCCAACCTCGTTCTCGCGGAGGTCGCCGACCAGATCGGTGAGGAGGCCCTCGCGGAGCCGGCCCTCCAGCGCGCCGCGCTGATCGCGGCGGAGAAGTGCAAGGTCGAGCTCTCGATCCACCCGGAGGCAGGGCTGCACCTGATCCTGCCTGAGAACGGCGTGCACGTGCGCCGCAACGTGACCCGCGACGAGTTCGAGGCCCTCGCAGCCCCGCTGATCCAGCGCAGCCTCGACGCCTGCCGCAACGCGCTCGCCGACGCCGAGCTCGACCCGAGCGAGGTCTCCGAGGTCGTCCTGGTCGGCGGCTCGACGCGCATGCCTGCCGTGCGCGCCGCGGTCGAGATGTTCTTCGGGCGCCTGCCCCACACCGAGCTCAACCCCGACGAGGTCGTGGCCCTCGGCGCAGCGACGCAGGCTCACATCCTCGCTGGCGGCAGTCGCGACCTCCTCTTGATGGACGTCACCCCGCTCTCCCTCGGGCTCGAGACCGTCGGGGGCGCGGTGTCCAAGATCATCTCGCGCAACTCCACGATCCCGTGCTCTGCCACGGAGGGCTTCACGACCTACGCCGACGACCAGACCGGGATCGACTTCAACATCCTCCAGGGGGAGCGCGAGCTCGCGAAGGACTGCCGCAGCCTCGGTAAGTTCGAGCTCAAGGGCATCCCGCCGATGCCTGCCGGCATGGCGCGCATCGCGGTGCGCTTCCACGTGGACGCCGATGGACTGCTGACGGTCACCGCGCGCGAGGAGTCGACCGGCTCCAAGTCCAGCATCGAGGTCAAGCCGAAGCACGGACTGACCGACCAGCAGGTGGAGCAGATGCTCGAGGACTCGCTGACCCACGCCAAGGAGGACTTCGAGGCCAGCCGCGCGGCGGGCCTGAAGACCGAGATCGGCATCATGGTGCACGCGACCGAGAAGTCCCTGCCGAACGTCGAGGATCACCTCGATCCCGAGCAGCTGCTGGACGTCCGCGAGGCGGTCGACGCGGCCAACGCCGCCCGCGAGTCCGACTCGATGGACCCGAAGCTCCTGCAAAGAGTTCGCGACGAGCTCGAGCGTGCGACGATGCCGCTCGCCGCCATGCTCATGGACGGCGTCGCGAAGACGGCGCTCTCCGGCAAGGAGCTCAGCGACTTCTCGCGCCGTGGCTCCGAGGTGCGCGGGCACCCGCGCGCGCGCGGGGCCGCGATCCGCAAACGGGCGCGCCCCCGGGAACCCGGAGTTCCGGGGGGCGCGCCTCATTCATGCGCAGCCTCGGACGTTCAGTCGAACCACTCGAACTGGCCACCCGTCGCCTCGGCGATCTTCTCGAGCTGATCGCGATACCACTGGTTGTCGGAGTACGCGATCGAGTGGAACACGACCTTGTGGAAGCGATTCAGCTCTTGCAGCTGGTACACGACCCGGTTCCAGTGCACGTAGGTGCCGACGTCGGGCTCGCCCGAGGAGAGTAGATACGCCGTGTCGAGCTGAGGATCGTCGAGGACGGCGATCAGCACCGCCCAGATGTCCTTGCGCCCCGAGATCGGCGACTTCTCGTGGAAGCTCAACGCCTTCTTCGATGTCGGCTTGGTCAGCTTGACCGCCTCGTCGGAGTAGGGGCGCACCTGCATCGAGTAGCAGAAGACGTTGAACGTCAGACGCCCTTCGAGGTCGGTCAGGACCTGCGTCAACTCCTCGTGCGCGGCCTCGTCTTTCGACTTCCCGCGGGACTGCAGACGCTCGTTCATGGCCTGGGACTTGTCCATCAGGAAAGCGACGTGGTCGCTCTCCAAGCGGATTCCGTTGAAGGTCGAGACCGTGTCGCCGACGCCCTCGCGGACGAGGTCGGCGCGCCCCTCGGGGAACTCGAACGTCGCGCGGTTGGCCGCCCACCAACGCGTCCACTGGTCCGCGCGCGTGTGCTTCTGGTGCGTCAGGATCTGGAGGTTCTGGATCGCGCGCGCAGCGACCGCCGGGCGCCCGTCCTCTAGCGCGGCGATCAGCGCGTCGACCGAGGTCTTCGTCTTGATCTCAGAGAGGTTGTCGACGGCCTGCATACGCGGACGCCAGTCCTCGTCGTCCATCGCCGCGGCGGACAGCGCCTCGGCCTCGGCCGGATAGGCGGCGGGTGCGGTCGCCATCAGCGCGCAGCGCACGCCGCCGTCCTTGTCCTTCAGCCCCTTCAGGTATGCGCCCTTGTTCAGCTCGGGGTCGATCAGCGCCAGCGCTTCGATGGCGTTCGCCCGCACGACCGGGTGCTTCGAGCGGCTCACCTTCTCGAGGTTCTGCTGAGCCGGCGCGTACTTGATCCGACCGATCGCGCGCGCCGCTGCGGCGCGCACGTCGTCCTCCTTGTCCTTCAGCGCGACGGTGAGCGACGGGCCGTAGTCGTGCAGCCCGTACAGGCCGAGCGTCTCCGCGCACCATTGGCGCACCCAGGCGCTCTTCTTGTTCTCCTTCAGCTCCTTCTCGACGACGCGGCGCGCGTAGAGGTCGGTGATCTCGAGCAGCGCACCCCAGACGACGTCGCGGTAGTGGGCCGCGGCCAGCCCTCGATCGGCCGTCGTGCGCAGTACCTCGATCAAGAGCTCGACCGACTCGGGCGAGTTCATCTGGACGCAAAGCTGCGCGCCCTTGTTGCAGGAGGCCTCCGGGCTCTCCCAGAGCAGCTTACGCGCCTCCTCGAGGCGCGCGTCCTGGTGACGCACGGTCGGGGTCGCGGAGCCGAGCGCGGTCGGCAGCGCGGTTGAGGCGAGGACGCAGGGAACAACGAGAACGAGAGCGATGCGCATGGGGGTCCGAGGCAGAGGAGCTGGGGCCCCACAGCCTACAGACCTCGTACCCGTGTCCTGGACTCGAAGTTCGCGGGCGGGGGCCAGCCTCCCGCGAACGTCGAATTCGGGGCCCTAGAGCAGCGACTCCCCGGTCATCTCGATCGGCTTCCGCACGCCGATGAGTTCGAGCAAGGTCGGAGCCACGTCCCCGAGCACCCCTATTGGGCGTGGCTTGGCGCCGATCAGGTCCTTCCCGCAGAGCACGAGCGGCACCGGGTTCGTCGTGTGCGCCGTGTGTGGCTGGTCGTGAATCGGATCCCAGAGCTGCTCGGAGTTCCCGTGGTCCGCGGTGATCGCGACGATGCCCCCACGCTCGGTGACAACGGGGACGATCTGCTTCAGGATCCCGTCGAGCGTGCGAATCGCGGAGCGCGCCGCGTCCCACACGCCGGTGTGGCCGACCATGTCCGCGTTCGCGAAGTTGATGATGTAGACGTCCGTCTCGTCCTTGGCGAGCGAGTCCAGGATCTTCCCGCAGACCTCCGGCGCACTCATCTCCGGCTGCAGATCGTAGGTCGCCACCTTCGGGCTCTGCACCAGGATGCGCTGCTCGCCTTCGACCGGCGTCTCGTTGCCGCCAGAGAAGAAGTAGGTGACGTGCGCGTACTTCTCGGTCTCTGCTATGCGCTTCTGCGTGAGCCCTTCCTTCGCGAGGACCTCGGAGAGCACCCCCTTGAGCTCGTTCGGCGGATAGGCCACGGCGAACGGGAAGTCCGCGCGGTACTGCGTCATCGTGACGATCTCGACCTTGGGCGGGTTCGTGCGCGCGAAGCCGTCGAAGTCCTCGGCCCACAGCGCGTCGCAGATCTCGCGCATGCGATCCGCGCGGTAGTTGAAGCACAGCACGCCGTCCCCGTCGGCGAGCCGACCTTGGTCCGGAGCTCCCACCACCGTTGGGAGCACGAACTCGTCGCCTGTATCCGCTGCGTAGGCGGCGCGCACGGCATCGGCCGCGCTCGGCGCGGTAGAGCCCGCTCCGTGAACGAACAGCTCGTAGGCCTTCTGCACGCGGTCCCAGCGCTTGTCCCGATCCATCGCGTAGTAGCGACCGATCACAGAAGCAACGCGGCCGACGCCCGCCGCCGCGATGTCCTTCTCCAGCTGAGCGATGTAGCGATCCCCTGAACGCGGCGGCGTGTCCCGACCGTCGAGGATCGCGTGGACGCAGACCTTGTCCGGCGCGAAGCCGCGCTGCGCCGCGAGCTCCAGCAGCTTGCGCAGGTGGAAGTCACTCGCGTGGACGCCGCCGTCCGAGACCAGCCCGACGAGGTGCAGGTTCTTGCCTTCGGACAGGAGCCGCGCGAAGAGCTGCTCGAAGGCGCCGATCCGGCCGAACTCGCCGTCCTCGATCGACTTGTCGATGCGCGAGACGTCCTGGTAGACGGTTCGTCCCGCGCCGAGGTTCAGGTGACCGACCTCGCTGTTGCCCATCAGCCCGAGGGGCAGTCCAACTTCCTTTCCAGACGCCGAGAGCAACGAGGTCGGGTAGATCTCGCACAGCTCCTGGAAGTAGTGCGCCTCCTGGCGGATGGCGTTGTGCTCGGTCTCGCGGCGGTGACCCCAGCCGTCGAGGACGATGAGGAGCAGGGGGCGGTTCTTCACGGCAGGAGGTGTGGCTCGGGAGCGGATCGAGAGGTCATACTGGCGGCTCGCGGGCACGGCAGGCGTCGCTCGCTCCAAGCCGACGAAGAGACCATGCTCCTCACCAACACGCTCGAAGCCCTCTGCTGCGCCGCGCACGCAGTCTATCGCAAGCTCCCTGGCCGCGCCCCGCTCGCGCTCGCCGCCTCCATGGCTGCCGCCTCCTGCGCCAGCCTGGACCTGAACCTGTACTCCGAGCAAGACGACGTCCAGCTCGGCGCCCAAGCGTTTCAGGACGTGGCGGGCAGCGAACCGCTGCTGACCTCCGGTCCCGAGTACCAGCAGGTCCAGCGCGTCACCGAGCGACTCGTCGCCTCGGTGCGCGAACTCGAGCCCGAGCTCGGCTCCTTGTTCGAGTGGGAGGTCGTCGTCATCGACCGGCCGGATGTGGTCAACGCGTTCTGCCTGCCCGGCGGCAAGATGGCGGTGTACACCGGCATCCTCCCGGTTGCGCAGAGCGACGCCGGACTCGCGGTCGTCATGGGCCACGAGATCGCGCACGCCACGGAGCGTCATGGAACGGAGCGCCTGACGCGCAACGGCCTGATGGGTTCGGCGATCGACGTGCTGCTGGAGAACGAGGATCACCAGGCCGTCGCCGAGATCGTCGGCAACCTTGGCATCGGCCTTCCGTGGGGCAGAACGGACGAGCTTGAAGCAGACCACGAAGGCCTGATGATCCTCGCGAACGCGGGCTACGACCCGCGCGAGGCCCCCAAGTTCTGGTCGCGGATGGCCGCGCTGTCGGGCGGTGGTGACGGGGATCCTATTAGCGAGTTCCTATCGACGCACCCGTCGAACCAGACCCGGATCGAGCAGCTGCAGGCCGCCATTCCGGCAGCCCTCCCCCTCTACGAGGCGGCAACGGGCAACGCTCCGTAAAGCAGTTCCCGCCCCAAATAACTGGGGAGTAGTAACTTAGGATTTCCTCTCCCTTCTCGGGGGCGGGAAAGGGCGCCGAATTCCGATAGGTTGTTCATCCAATCGGAAACGTATCGCTAGCTCGTCTCGGAGTCGAGGAGACGCAGTTCGCACCGCCCATTGCGGGCCCCAGCTCGCCGGGGCCGCCACAATTCCCCGCCCCTTGAAGATCGCGTTCGTAACTCCGGAGCTCCAGTCGCTGATTCGGCGAACGAACCTCGCGGAGGTCGCCGAAGCCCTGCCCGCCGCGCTCGCACGCGAGGGCCACGACGTCCGCGTCTTCCTGCCGCACTGCAAGGAGATGAACCTGGAGCCGTTGCGCGACCTGCGCATCGTGGCCCAGATCAGCGTGCCCGACGTGCAGGGCGAAACGTCCGTCACCATCAGCGAGGGGCAACTCGGGGACGTCACCGTCCTCTTGATCCAGCACCCGCAGCTGTTCGCCGAGCGCCACCCCTACGGCAACGATGAGGGCCCCTACCCGGACAACTGGCGACGCTACGCGCTCTTCGCGCGCGCCGTCCTCGAAGGGCTCGACGCGGTTCACTTCAAGGCCGACCTGCTCCACTGCTACGACTGGACCACGGGGCTGATCCCCGTCTTCCGCGAGCTCGAGTACCTCGAGCAGAAGCCGAACCACCCCGCCTCCCGCGCGGGCGTCTACTTCGCGATCCACAACCTCGCGATGCAGGGCGCCTTCGAACGCGAGATCCTCCCGAAGATCGGGGTCCCCAAGCGCCTGTTCCAGCACGTCCGAGGCGTCGCCCTGGACGGCCGCGTCAACTTCCTGAAGGCCGGAGCGGAGTTCGCGACGATCATCGGCACGCACTCGGCCGCGCAGGCGGAGCGCATCCAGGACCTCGACCGCGGCTACGGACTCGAGGAGACGTTCTCCCGGCGCAAGAAGGAGCTCGTCGGCATCCCGAACGGGATCGATTACTCCGCCTGGGACCCCTCGAACGACGACCTCATCGCGTCGACCTACTCCGGCGAGACCGAGAAGACGCTGGCGGGCAAGAAGCGCTGCAAGGCGCAGCTGCAGTCCAACTTCGGCCTCGACAACGGTCCGCGCACGCCGCTGATCAGCGTCATCGGGCGCTTCGACGCCGAGAGCGGCTTCGACATCGTCGCCGAGGTGCTGACGCAGATCCTCGAGCGCAACTTCGAGGTCGTCATGCTCGGCCAGGGCCAGGAGTCGATCATCGAGCGCGTGCGAACCGTCGAGCAGACGTTCGCGGGCCGCTGTCGCCTGATCGAGGGCTTCCAGGTCGAAGCCGCGCACCACGCGCTTTCGGGCTCGGACATCATCGTCCTCCCCTCGCACTACCTCTCGACGATGTCGCTGTGCGCGATCGGCATGCGCTACGGCGCAATCCCGATGGTGTACGAGCACGCGGGCGTCGACGACATCGTCGTCGACTTCGAGGGTGACGAGAACAAGGGCACCGCGTTCACGTTCAAGAGCTACAACGGCGAGGGGCTGCTCGAGGCCATCGACATCGCCCGCGGGGTCTACAAGAAGGCCTCCGACTGGACGAACCTGACCCTGCGCTGCATGGCCCAGGATTTCTCCTGGAACCGCTGCGCCGCCGAGTACGAGAAGGCGTACCGCCGCGTCACGCGCCGCGTGCGCGCGCAGCGCGACTCGGAAGAGTGAGCGCGGAGCAGCAGAGTGGGCGCCCGAGCGCGGGCGGCGACCTGATCGGCATCGACCTCGGCGGCACCGCGATCAAGGCGGGCCGCATCCACGCGGACGGCTCGAATCCCGAGCCCAAGCGCTCGGTCGCCGACGTCCACGACGGACCCGAAGCCGTCTGCGAGCGCATCGTCGAGCTGGCGCACGCGCTCGGCTTCGACGGCTCACTCGGCATCGGCGTCCCGGGGCTCGTCGATCGCGAACGCGGCCTCGTGACGCACAGCCCGAACCTCGCCCCCATGCAGGGCTTCCCGGTGCGCGACCACCTCGCGGCGAAGCTCGGCGTCCGGGCCGAGGCGATCCGCATGGAGAACGACGCCAACGTCGCGGCGCTGGGCGAGTTCTGGATCGGCGCGGCGCGCGGTCACGCCAACGTGCTGCTCGCGACGCTCGGCACCGGCATCGGAGGCGGGTTGATCCTGAACGGCGAGCTGTTCCTCGGCGGCACCGGCCTCGCCGCGGAGGTCGGACACCTCACCGTGCGCCCGGACGGCCCGCGCTGCGGCTGCGGCAACCTCGGCTGCCTCGAGGCCCTGGCCTCCGCGACGGCCGCGGAGCGTCGCGCGCGCGACGCGGGGCTGACGGACGACCTCGCGGCGCTCTCCAGCGAGGCCCGCGCCGCCGACGGGCCCGCGCGCGAGCTCCTGCGCGAGATCGGGCGCGACCTGGGCCGCGGCCTCGCGCCGGCGCTGATGCTGCTCGACCTCGACTGCTTCCTGATCGGCGGCGGCTTCAGCGCGGCCTTCGACCTCCTGCGCCCCGGGATCCTCGACGGCTTGCTCGAGCGCAGCTACGGACGCCAGCGCGAGGACCTCAACGTCCGCGCCGCGGAGCTCGGCGGCGACGCCGGCTGGATCGGCGCTGCGAGGCTCGGGGCAATCTGAGCGGAGCCGGCGAATAGACCGGAGCTCCCGCCGTTATGCTGCCCACCATGGGTGGAGACGAAACGATCCTTCGGGTCAAGGACCTGAGGAAGACCTTCCGCACGGGCCTGCTCAAGAAGAAGGGCTTCCAGGCGTTGAAGGGCATCGACCTCGAGGTCGGACGCGGCCAGGTCTTCGGGCTGCTCGGGCCGAACGGCGCGGGCAAGACCACGATGATCAAGGTGCTGCTGAACCTGATCCCGAACTTCGAAGGCGAGGCGACGGTGTTCGGCGCGCCGCCTTCGGATCCGAAGACGCGGCGGCGCGTGGGCTACTTGCCCGAGGCGCACCGCATGCCGTCCTACCTGTCCGGCTGGCAGGTGATGGTGCTCTTCGGGATGCTCGCCGGTCACCCGCGCGCGGAGGTCGAGAAGCGCTCGGCGCGGCTGCTCGAGCAGGTCGGCATGCTGAAGGACTGCCACCGCAAGGTGAAGGAGTACTCCAAGGGCATGCAGCAGCGGCTCGGCCTCGCCCAGGCGATGGTCCACGAGCCCGACCTGATCTTCCTCGACGAGCCGACCGACGGCGTCGACCCGATCGGACGCGCCAAGATCCGCGAGATGGTCGTCGAGCTGAAGAACAAGGGCGTGACGCTCTTCCTCAATTCGCACCTGCTGAACGAGGTCGAGATGATGTGCGACCAGATCGTGATCATCCACCAGGGGGAGGTCCTGCGGAAGGGCACGATCGAGGAGCTCACCCCCGCCACGGGAACGACGCGCTTCCAGCTGCGCGACGAGCCCGAGGACATCACAGCGACCCTGAATGGCATCGGCCAGATGCTGAAGAACGAGGGCCGCGCCTTCGAGATGCTGCTCACGGACGAGGAGCTCGACAAGACCGTCGACGCGCTGCGACGCGCCGGCCACACGATCGCCGGCATCTCCCAGCGGCGCCTGTCGCTCGAAGAGTCCTTCATCGACCTCATCCAGGAGGACCGCAAGTGAACACCACGATCCTCCTCGCGCTCTTCGAGGACGCGCGCCAGCAAGTCCTCGATAACAAGGTCTTCCGGCTGCTCGTCATCCTCACCGCGATCCCGATCCTCGCGACGTTCCTGATCGGGTTCCGCGAGGAGCACATCAGTTTCATCTGGGGGCTCTACACGGTCGAGTACGGGGACCTGCTCAGCGCGTTCGGCGGCTCCAGCGGCGGCAACTCGGCCGAGATCAACGTCGCGCTGATCCAGGCGGTGCAGGAGCTCATGGTGACGTTCTTCGCGGGCTCCCTGGGCATGATGCTCTGCATCGCGGCGACGGCCTTCTTCGCGCCGCGCATCCTCGAGAAGGGCGCTGCAGACACGATCTTCTCGAAGCCGGTGTCGCGCGGCACGATCCTGCTCTCGCGCTACTTCGCCGGTATCCTGTTCGTCGCGTTCATCGGCGTCGTGCTCGTGGTCGGCATGTACCTCGGCTTCCTGACGACGTCCGGATACAACGACCCGGGCTTCCTCTGGGGCGCGCTGACGCTCGTGTACCTGTACGCGATGATGCACAGCTTCTCGATCGCGGTCGCGGTCTTCACGCGCAGCAGCACGGCTGCGATCCTGCTGACGCTCTTCCTGTTCATGTTCTGCGGCGGGATCCACGGCGGCTGGACGACCTACGAGTACTTCCAGGAGCAGGATCTCGTGGCTCAGCTGCGCTCCGGCGATGAGTTCGACGAAGCGGACGAAGCAGACGAAGAGGGAGAGGCGGAAGAGCAAGAGGACAGCAGCGCCGTCATCGATGCGCTGGCCACGGCGCTCAAGGTCACGCACTACGCCCTCCCGAAGACCAGCGACGCCGACATGATCACGCGCAAGCTGCGCCGCGCGATCATGGAGAACCCGCCGATCATCGAGACCAAGGACGGGAACTTCTTGCTGAAGAAGAATCCCGAGGACTTCGAACTCGTCGCCGAGAGCGCGGACGAGTTCGAGGGGAACGGCGTGCGCTGGACGTCGCTCGCCGAGGACGGGACCGAGCGCGGCCGCGTCCTGGTGAAGCGCTATCCGCGCCCGCAGATCGAGCGCACCGTCGGCTCCCGCACGCGGATCCGGTCCCAGACCTCGAAGGACGCCGCCGACGCGCTCGAGGAGACGCTCGAGGGAACGGTCGAGGAGCTCGATTCGGAAGACGAGCGACTCAACGGTGTTCGCGTCACGCGCGTCTTCTGGAAGGAAGGCGTCTGGAGCCAGGACAGGCTCTACTTCACGTTCGACGACTTAATGTACGAGGTCGAGATCGAGCTCCTGGACGGCTTCCTCGAGGGTTGGTCCAAGTCGAACCTGCGCCGGCAGTTCCTCTACGAGGGGAACCTGGTCCTCGGCCAGGTGGCCGGAATGAGGCCGGATCTCTGGTACGAGAAGAACTTCACCTGGGACGCCGAGCTGAAGTACAACATCTTCTTCTCCATCGGCAGCTCCCTCGCGTTCATCCTCGCGATGCTGTCTCTGGCCTGGCTCCGGCTCCGCAAGATCGACTTCTGATGCTGACCCCCGACGTCCTCCAGCGCCTGCGCGAGGTCGTCGGTGACAAGGGCCTGGTGGCCGACGCGAGCCGTCGCATTCCCTACGAGTGCGACGGTCTCGCGTTCGAGCGGCAGCTGCCGCAGCTCGTGCTGCTGCCCACGAGCACCGAGGAGGTCCAGGCCTGCCTGCGTCTCCTCCACGCCGCCGAGGTCCCCGTCGTGACCCGTGGCGCAGGAACAGGGCTGACCGGCGGCGCCACTCCGGTCGAGGGCGGCGTGGTCCTCGGCCTCGCGCGGCTGCGGCGCGTGCTCGAGGTGGACCCCGAGAACCGCTTCGCGTGCGTCGAAGCCGGGCTCGTCAACATCGACCTGACGCGGGCCTGCGCCGAGCACGACCTGTTCTACGCGCCCGACCCGTCGAGCCAGACCGTCTGCACGCTCGGCGGGAACGTCGGCAACAACGCGGGCGGCCCCCACTGCCTCAAGTACGGCAACACGACGCGGCACGTCCTCGGCCTCAAGATCGTCCTGGCCGACGGCAGCCTGCTCGACCTCTCCGGCCCCGAGGTCGACCCCGACGGGCTCGACCTCGTCGGACTGTTCGTCGGCAGCGAGGGGATGTTCGGCGTCGCCAGCGAGGTCACCGTCGCGCTGACGCCGGCGCCGGAGCGCGTCGAGACGCTGCTCGCGCTGTTCCACAGCCTCGACGACGCCTGCGACGCCGTCAGCGACGTCATCGCCGAGCGCTGGGAGCCCTCCGCGCTCGAGATCATCGACCGGCTGACGATCGAAGCCGTCGAGGCCAGCGTGCTGGCCGCCGGCTACCCGCCGGGCACCGAGGCCGTGCTGCTCGTCGAGGTCGATGGCAGCGACGTGGAGTGCGAGGCGAACATCGCCGGCATCGAGGCCATCGCGCGCGCGCATGGCGCGTTCGACCTGCGGCGTGCCGAGGACGACAAGGCGCGCAAGAAGCTCTGGGCTGGGCGCAAGGGCGCGTACGGAGCGATGGGCCGCGTCTCCCCCGACCTCTACGTCAGCGACGTCGTCGTGCCGCGCACCAAGCTGCGCGAGCTCGTGCGTGCGACCACGGAGATCTGCGAACGCCACGGTCTCCTGCTCGCCAACGTGTTCCACGCGGGCGACGGCAACCTGCACCCGAACATCGCGTACGACCGCCGTGACGAGGCGCAGCTGAAGCGCGTGCTCGTCGCCGCTGACGAGATCATGCAGACCTGCATCGACGCGGGCGGCACGCTCTCCGGCGAGCACGGCATCGGCCTCGAGAAGCGCGAGCAGATGACCATGTACTTCGGCCCGGACGACCTCGCGATCCTCTTCGCGGTGCGCGACGCCTGGGACCCGAACAGGCGCATGAACCCCGGCAAGATGCTCCCCGTGCGCGCCTGCCGTGAGCACATGCCCCTCGCGACCAAGTCGTGAGCATCGACGCACAGCTCGAGGCGATCGTCGGCGCCGCCGGTCTGAGCGAGCTCCGCGCGCTGCCCGGCGTCCCCGTCGCCGCGCCCGCGGACGAAGCCCAGGCCGCAGCCCTCGTCGCGCTCGCGCGCACCGACCACCTGCCCTTCGCGCTCTGCGGCAACGGCAGCAAGCTCGGCTGGAGCCTCCTGGTCCAGCCGCCGCGCTTCCTCCTCTCGACGCGTCGGCTCACCGGCCTGGTCGAGTTCGAGCCCGGGGACGGCGTCCTGACGGCACGCGCGGGCACCACGCTCGCGGAGCTCCAGGCGCAGACGGCGCCCCACGGGCTCGCCATCACGCCGGACGTCGCGCGCCCTTCGGCTGCGACGCTCGGTGGCGTGATCGGCGCGGGCCAGAGCGGGCCGGACCGCCTCGCCAATGGCCCGACGCGCCTGCACGTCCTCGGGACGCGCACGCTCCAGCTCGACGGGGCGACGACGAAGAGCGGCGGCAAGCTCGTCAAGAACGTCAGCGGCTACGACGTCCACCGCCTGCTGACCGGCGGCTGTGGCAGCCTCGCGCTCGTGCTCGAGGCCTCCCTGCGCCTGGCGCTGGCGCCGGAGGCGACGCTGGTGCTCTCGCAGCCCTACGACGACCTCGAACCGGCGCTCGCCGCGGCGCAGGCGGTGCGCGCCGCGCGCGTGAGCCCACGCTCGATCACGCTCGAGTCCCCCGCCGGCGCGACTGCCTGTCGGCTGCACGTCGTGCTCGCTGGCCGCGCGGCGCACGTGCAGCTCGAACGCGAACGCCTCGACGCCGCGCTGCCGGGCGCCGAGGTCACCGGCGGAGACGCGGCGCGCCACCTCACCGCCGAGCTGCGCGACCTCGAACCCGATGGCCGCGAGCGCCTGGCCCTGCGCCTCGCGGCGTCGCCCACGCAGCTGCGGGCCGTCGCCCGCGAGCTCTTCGACGCGCTGCCCGAAGCGCACGACGCGCGGCTCGTCGCGCAGCCCGGCGTCGCGAACCTGGACCTCGAGTTCGCCGGGCCAGCGGAGGCGTCCCACCGGCAGGCGTGGGCGGAGCCCCTCCCGAGACTGCGCGCCGCCCTGCGGCCGCTCGGCGCACAGGTCCACCTACGCCTCCCACGGCCCGCCGGGATCGAACTCGTCGATCGCGACGCGGACCCCGTGCGCGTTGCGCTGCAGGAGCGACTGCGCGCGACCTTCGACCCCGACGGTCTCCTGTGCACACGACCGGCCCTCGGCGGGCTACGCTGACGCCACCGCGATGAAGCCCGAAGAGATCGTCGACTACGCCAAGAGTCTGGACTGCGTGCACTGCGGCCTGTGCCTGCGCACCTGTCCGACCTACCTCGCCACCGGACGCGAGTCCGCCAGCCCGCGCGGGCGCATCCACATGATGCGCTCGGTCGCGGAGCAGCAGGGCTCCGTGGATCTGTCGTGGATCGACGAGCTGGACGGTTGCCTGCTGTGCCGCAACTGCGAGAGCGTCTGTCCGTCCGGCGTCGAGTACGCGGAGCTGCTCACGCACACGCGCGAGGCGATCGCCGACGACCCGCATCGCTCGTGGCTCTCGCGCACGATGCTGCGCTTCGGGCTGGGGACGATCCTGCCGAGCCGCGCCTGGCTCTCGCTCGTCACGAGCTCGCTCGAGGTGGCGCAGCGCAGCGGCGTGTTCCGGGTCTTCGGACGCTGGCTCGGCCCTGTCGGGCGTTCGATGACGAGCTTCCCCGCCGTGCCGCCGGCCGAGGAGCGCCGGCCGCTGCCCGCCCACTCGCCCGCGCGCGGCGCGCGCGGCGGCGCCGTGGCCGTGCTCGAGGGCTGTGTCATGCCCGAGCTGCTCGGGCGCGTGAACCGCGCGAGCGTGCGCGTGCTGCAGGCCTGCGGCCGTGACGTGCACGCACCCCAGGGCCACGTCTGCTGCGGCGCGCTGCACGCGCACAACGGCGACCTCGTGGGCGCGCGCCAGCTGGCGCGCGGGACGATAGCAGCCTTCGATACCGTGCGTGACCTGGACGGCGCGCCCGCGACGGTCGTGGTGAACAGCGCGGGCTGCTCGGCGCAGATGAAGGAGTACCACCAGCTCCTGAAGGACGATCCGGCCTGGCGCGAGCGCGCCGTCGCGTTCTCCGCGCGCGTGCGCGACTTCAACGAGTACCTGGCGGACGAGGCCCGCCCCGAACTCGTAGCCGCGCTCGGCGATGCCCAGCCGGCGGTCCGCGGACCGATCACGTTCGACGATCCCTGCCACCTCTGCCACGGTCAAGGCGTGCGCCAGCAGCCGCGCACGCTGCTCGACGCGCTGCCCGTGCAGCGCGTCGAGATCGAGGAGAGCGAGAGCTGCTGCGGCTCGGCGGGCCTCTACTCGACGCTGCGGCCCGACGACGCGCGGGAGATCCTCGCGCCGCGGCTCGACGCACTGAAGCGCAGCGGCGCGAAGACGCTCGTCACCGCGAACCCGGGTTGCCACCTGCAGTGGCAGTCGGGCGTGGCCTCACGCGGCTGGGACCTCGAGGTCCTGCACGTGGCCGAGGTGCTCGACCGCGCGCTGCGCTGACCGGCGCGGGTCGCGCTCAGTCGAGCTTCAACCGCAGCGCGCCGAGCAGCGCATCGACGGGCGCGGTGGAGCCCTCTGACAGCGGCGGCCAGACCGCGTAGGCGATCCAGCACTCGCGGCCGACGCTCAGGTTGACGCGCAGGACGTCGCGGAACGTGGGGCCGCTCGAGAAGCGTCGCACGCGCACGAAGTCCGCGGCGTAGCCCGCCCACTCGATGCGCCCGCCCTCGACCGGCGTGCTGCCACCA
>CAYGST010000039.1:0-17072 GCA_964352415.1 uncultured Planctomycetaceae bacterium
CCGCCGCTCGGCGTCTGGATCACGCGCCACCGAGCGGCGGAGCGCGTCGCCCTCGGCGTCTTCTCCGCGGTGCAGACCGTCCCGAGCCTCGCGCTGCTCGCCTTCCTGATCGCGGTGCCGGGCCTCGGCCTCTCCTCGCGCTCGGCGATCCTCGCGCTGACGCTCTACGCCGTCCTGCCGATCCTGCGCAACACGTTCACGGGCCTCACGACGGTCGCGCCGGAGGTGCTCGACGCCGCGAAAGGCCTCGGCCTGACCGAGCGCCAGGTGCTCGTCCGCGTCCAGCTCCCGCTCGCCGCGCGCACGATCCTCGCGGGCGTGCGCACGGCGACCGTCATCAGCATCGGCGTCGCAACCCTCGCCGCCTTCATCGGCGCCGGCGGCCTGGGCGAACCGATCGTGACGGGCCTCTACCTGAACGACGTGCGCCTGATCCTGTCGGGCGCCGTGCCGGCCGCGCTGCTCGCGCTCGTAGCGGACAAGGCGCTCGCCCTGCTCGAGCGCAAGGTGACGCCGCGGGGGTTGCACTGAGGTGCGTTACGGACCGACTCACTCGCCCATCTCGGACTCGCCCAGCAGCTCCTCCCGATCGACGCGCCACACGTCCTCCACGCGGCCGCTCTCGCCGAGCGTGAACACGACAGTTCCATCGCCGAGGGCGTAGCGCTCGCCATCCACGACGAACTCCAGGTCGCGCACTTCGAGGTCCAGCAGCGGCTCACCGTCCACCGCGAGCCGGACGCGTGTCTCGCCCGCGCGGCGCTCCCAGGACAGCGTAGCGCCCTCGAGCTCGAGCTCCTGCCCGAGGACGAGGCGCCCACGGTCCACGTCCTCCGAGAGCGTCGTTCCGACGATCGGGAGGAAGCCCTCGTCCTCCCCGCCCAGCAGAACATCGGGGTGGAGCTCGAAGGTCCAGACCTTGTCGGCGAGCTGAAGCAGTCCGAGGCCCTCAAGCCCCATCGTCCAGACGAGTGCTCGCACGTCCCCGAGCTCGTCGCCACTCGGGTCGACGAGCTCCCAAGCCGTGTCGTCCCGGTCGAACTGTGGCCTGAAGGTCCGCAAGGTTCGCTCACCACCCAAAGCGGTTATACCGGCAAGCTGGCGCCAGGCCTCGCGCATGTCGTCGTCCGACCGACGAAGCTCGTGCCCGACGGAGACACCGACCCCGATCACCCCGCCGACCAGCACGAGAAGCCCCGCGCCGACGAGCACCGGGACGAGGAGGCGCTTCGCGGTGGCTCGTTGGTCCAGCATGTGCCGAACCTACCCTACCGGGCCGGTGGCGCAAGGGGCCGCCGGCGGGCCGCTCAGTCGCCCGCCTGCTCGTCCTGGAATCGACGCACATCCGAGTACCAGTCCGCCAGGAACAACTCCGGGGCACGAGAGACCTCGTCCACGGTCTCCACCTCGACCAGCTCGCCGCGGCTCGAGAGGGTGAGAACCTGGCGACCCCCGACGCCCCTCCTCCGTGCAGCATGGAGGCGCGGGGTACGCGCGTCCCACACCCAAGCCTTGTTCGACACCATGACTCGACTCGCCGCGCTCGCTCTGCTCACAGCTTCGCTCCCGCCCCTCGCGTTCACTCCTGACGACTGCACGCACTCGACCTACGACCACACCGGAGCGATCCCGCCCGGCTACCAGCCGGGGTCGGACACCTTCACGCCCTGCGGCTCCACTTCGGCGACCGTCCACGTCTCCATCTCGGCCAGCGGCGAGGTGCACGTGGTGGGCGCGGACGCGGAGGGATCCCTCGCCATCACGATCCAGTCGCCCTCGCAGTGCCCGAACCAGCGCCTGCACTACTCGGGCGAGATCATCGGCTGCAAGGACTCGGGCACGCTCCACTGCTGGAACTGCGACCCACAGGGCGATCAGGTCCGGGTCAAGCTGTACGGGAATCCGAGCCCTTGCCCGAGCCTGCCGCCCGCGAACCTGAGCGCGATTCTGAACGCCGCCGGAGACGCCGTGAGCTCCGGCCTGCCGATCACGATTCCGTGCGACGAGCTCAAGGACGTCACCGAGGAGCAGCTCGACGAGTCCTCGTGGACGCGCTACACGGCGCGCACGAACCGCTGCGAACCGTGCGAGGACGGTGAGCCGTATCCCGAGCGGGAGCTCGCCGGACAGTACCTGACCGTCGGGGACGCCGTGCTGTTCATGCACCAGGGGAAGCTCTCGCAGCTCGACCTGCAGCTGCTCATGGCCGGCGCCGTGCCGCTCGCGGAGTTCGGCGCCGTGACGGTCCCGCCCGAGCTGGCCGCTCACCTCGGCGCCGACGCCCCCGCGACGCTGCCCGAGGAGCTGCGACTCGCGCGCGAGTCGCTGGGCGCCATCGAGGGCCTCGACGGGTTCGTGTGCGAGATCGCGACGTCGTACGCGGCCGGCCTGCCCGGCGCAGCCGGCCCGGTCGAACGCACGCTCTCGGCCTACGGCAAGCTCCGCGCGAACGGCGACTACTCGATCCGGCTGCCCGAGTCGCTGTCCCTCAGCGACGGACGTCGGGCATCGTTCACCGAGCACTGGCTCGGCTCCGCTGGCGACGTCTACTGTGCGGAGGAGGGTGAGCTCTCCGGAGTGATCTACCCCGGGGCGAACCGCAGCGCAGAGATCCCGCGCTCAACGAGGCTCTGGTTCCTGCGCGATCTGCAGAGCTGGCTCGTCGATCCCCTGCGGCTCTCCACGTCGCCCGCGATGCGCTACACGACCGAGGAGATCAGTGCGACGCGGCTGCGCGTGACGCAGTCCCTGACATGGTCCTACGCCGCGGGCGTTCAGCCGTCCCCGGAGGCACTGCTGCTGTTCGGCGGCTCGACGGAGTACCTTCTCGACCTCGCCCCGCACGTCCCGCGCGTGCTCGCCTTCACGCGCCTTCGACCCGACGGCACCCGGACGGAGGTCCAGCTGCAGCGCTGGTCCGAGCTCGCGGAGGGCGTACAGCGCCCGACGCTCGTCACGGTCACGCGCCACCACCAGGACGGAAGCCTCGATCGCGCGACGACCTACCGTATGACGAGCGTGGGCACCATCGCCGATACAGCGGCCCAGCTCGACTGGCCTGCGCCGACAGACGACGTCTGGTACGTCCGGGTGGAGTGAGTCGGGGGATCGAGCGGGTTAGCGCGAGCGACAACAGGACGTGCTACACCGTCTTGCCTACGCGACCGCCCAGCTCCCACCGACCAGCGCCGCCTTCAAGACGTCGATCGCCTTCTCGTAGTCCGCGAGCGGCACGTGCTCGTTCGGCGTGTGGTCGAGCGTGCTGTCGCCCGGGCCGTAGGCGACGATCGGGCACTGCCAGACCGGGCCGACCACGTTCATGTCGCTGGTGCCCGTCTTGCGCTTGAGCGTGCCCTTGCCGCCCGCCTGCAGGATCGCGCGGCGCAGCGTACGCGCGAGCGGCGAGGTCTGCGGGGAGGCCCAGGCGACCTCGTGACCGTAGATGCGGATCTCGGCCTCGGGCGCCTGCTCGCGCATCAAGGTCTCGATCACGCCGATGTCGAAGTCGAGCGGCAGACGCAGGCCGAAGCGCTGGTGCACGCGGTCGTGCAGGCCGTCGCTCGTCGTGTTGAACTCGATCAGCCGCGGCATGACGTGATCGAAGAGCGCCTTCTTGCCCTCGTTGAACTCGAGGGTCCAGGTCTTGATCGCGTGCCACAGCGCGGCGGCGGCCTCGGACGGCGGAGGCAACGGGCCGGCGGTGTGACCGCACGGCTCGACGAAGTCGACCTCGACGCGCGCGCAGCCCTTGTAGCCGATGGTGACCGCGTCCCAGCTCGACGGCTCGCCGATCAGGCAGGCCTCCGGGGCGTACTGGGTCGCGGCATGGCGCGCGCCGCGCGAGGTCTCCGACTCCTCCTCCACCGCGCCGACCACGATCAGGTCGACGCCCGGCGCGGGCGTGCTCTCGAGCACCGCGCGCGTGAAGGTCGCAATCGAGCCCTTGGCGTCGACCGAGCCGCGGCCGTAGAGCGCGCCGTCCTCGAAGCGGATAGGCACGTCGCCCGGCACCGTGTCGATGTGGCCCAGCAGCACGAGCGAGCGCTGGGCGCTGCCGTCCGTGGACGGCCCTCCCGAGCGCAGGCCGACGGCGTTGCCGACCTCGTCGATGCGCGCGTCGAAGCCGTTCGCGTTCATGTGGCCGACCAGGACCTCCGCGACGGCGCCCTCGTCGCGCGAGACGCTCGGCGTCGAGACCAGAGCGTGCAGCAGCTCCACTCTTTCGTTCATGGCGATCATCGGCTGGCCTCCGAGGTGGACGCGGGCGCTGCGGCCTTCGGTTCCGGTCCGGCCGCGAGCACCGCCTCGAGCTCGTCCGCGGCGCGCATCAGGTCGGCCTCCTCGATCACGAGCGGCGGCAGGAAGCGGATCACCGTCGGGCCCGCGGGGATCGCGATGATGCCGCGCTCCTGCAGCCCCTTGAGGTAGGCGGCCGAGCGCTCCCGCAGGTCGACCGCGACCATCAAGCCGAGGCCGCGCACCTCGCGGATGCGCGGCGAGTCGATGGCGCGCAGGCGCTCCATGAAGCGCGCGCCGAGCTCGGCGGCGCGCTCGATCAGCCCGTCACCGACCAGCGCGCCGAGCGCCGCGATCGACGCCGCGCAGGTCAGCGGGTTGCCGCCGAAGGTCGAGCCGTGGGAGCCCATCGGGATCGGGTGGATGCACGGGCCGATGCCGACCGCGCCCATCGGCAGGCCGCCGCCGACCGCCTTGCCCATGGCGATCAGGTCCGGGTGCAGGCCGTAGTGCTCGAACGCGAACATGCGCCCGGTGCGGCCGATGCCCGACTGCACCTCGTCCACGATCAAGAGCGCGCCGCGCTCGCGACAGAGCGCCTCGACGCCCTTCAGGAACTCCGGCGAGCCCGGGCGCACGCCGCCCTCGCCCTGCACGACCTCGATCAGGACGGCCGCCGTGGTCTCGTCGATCGCCGCGTCGAAGGCGGCGAGGTCGTCGTAGGCCGCGTGGCGCACGTCGCCGATCAGCGGCGCGAAGGGCTCGCGGTACTTCTTGTCCCAGGTGCACGAGAGCGCGCCCATCGTGCGGCCGTGGAAGCCGCGCTGCGCGGCGACGAGGCCCGTGCGGCCCGTGGAGAGGCGCGCGAACTTGAGCGCGCCCTCGACGGCCTCGGTGCCCGAGTTGCACAGGAACAGCCGTTCGAAGCCCTCGGGCAGCAGGGAGCAGAGCAGCGTCTGCAGCGCCGCGCGCTGGTCGTTCGGGAACGAGCCCGCGCAGGTCACGAGCGTCGCGACCTGGCGCTGGACGGCCTCGACGACCGCGGGGTGCGCGTGGCCGACCGAGGCGACGCCGTGGCCCGAGGCGCAGTCGACGTACTCGTTGCCGTCCGCGTCCCAGAGGTGCGCGCCCGCGCCGCGGACGATCGCGATGTCCTTGGTCGGGTAGCAGCCGCTCGCGTGGGCGAGCTCGGCTTCGCGGATGCTGGCGTTGGTCGGATCGCTCACGAGGTCGCCTCCTGCCCTTGGGGCGCGCCGTGCAGCGTCGTCCCCTGCCCCTCGAGTGCGCGGCGGATCGGCTGGGCGACGCGCGCGTCGCCGAGGATCACCTTGCGCGCGCCCGCGTCGAGCGCCTCCTTGGCGCCGAGCAGCTTGATGCGCATGCGCCCCTGCGCGTGCTCCATCGCCGCGTCGTAGTCCTCGTACGCGACCTCGCGCAGCAGGCTGTCCTCGTTCGGGAAGTCCGTCAGCAGCCCCGGGATGTTCGAGAGCAGCAGCAGCGTCTCCGCGCCGAGCGCGCCCGCGGTGCGCGCAGCCGCGCGGTCGCCGTCGATGTTGATCGCCTCGCCGTCCACGCTGATGCCGGGCGGCGTCAGCACGGGCAGGTAGCCCTGCCCCATCAGGAGCCCGAGCAGCTCGGTGTTCACTCGCTCGACCGTCCCCGTCCACGAGTCCCGCAGCACGCGCACCTTGCCGTCCTGGACGACGCGGATGTTCTTCTTGCGCTTGCCCTCCCACAGGCGGCCGTCCATCCCCGAGAGCCCGATCGCGTTGACGCCCCGGGTCTGCAGGCGTTCCACCAGGCCCTTGTTGACCGAGCCGCAGTACACCATCTCGAAGATCTCGAGGGCCTTGCGGTCGGTCAGGCGGCTGGTGAAGCCCGACGGCGAGGTGACGAACTGCGGCGGGTGGCCGAGGGCCTCCGCGACGCGGTTGGTCTCGGCCGAGCCGCCGTGCACGAGCACGAGCGGCAGACCTTCCGCCACGAGCGCGGCGATGTCGTCGCAGAGCAGGTCGAGGTCGATGCCCTCGCTGCCGCCGACCTTGATGACGATGGGACGCTGTTGCATGGGAGTGGAGTGGCGAGTCGTGCCGCGCGCGGCGGAGCGGTGTCTTCGAGTCGGGGGATTGTGCGCTGTGGCGCGCGGGATGCGCGCCGGATCAGACGGGGTGCAGCCCGGGGAAGTCGAGGCCGAGCGACTCCTCGAAGCCGCACATCAGGTTCATGCTCTGCACGGCGGAGCCCGACGCACCCTTGACGAGGTTGTCGATGGCGCCGATCACGACGAGGCGGTTCGTGCCCTCGTCCTTCTGGAAGCCGATGTCGGCGTAGTTGCTGCCCGCGAGCAGCTTGGGCTCGGGGAAGCGATACAGGCCCTGGCGCTCCTTCACGATGCGCACGAACGGCTCGCCGCCGTAGGCCTCGCGGTAGTGGCCCCAGATCGCGCGGTCGTCGAGGTCCTCGTTCAGGAAGACGTGCGCCGTGCACAAGACGCCGCGCACCATGTCGATGGCCGTCGCGCTGAAGTACAGCTCGGGGCCGCCGAGCACCATGGCCATCTCGGCCTGGTGGCGGTGGCCGGTCGGCGCGAAGGAGCGCACGCAGCCCGCGCGCTCGGGGTGGTGCGACGCGGGGCCGGCGGACGCGCCGCCCTCCGACGAGCCGACCTTGACCTCGATCACGGCGCGCTCGATCAGGCCGCGCTGGGCCAGCGGGAGCAGCGAGAGGTTGACCGCCGTCGCATTGCAGCCGACGCCGCTCGCGTACCTGGCGCCGCGCAGCTGCTCGCGCGAGAACTCCGGCAGGCCGTAGACGAACTTGCCGAGCCACTCTGGCGCGGGGTGCGCCTCGCCGTACCAGCGCTCGTACTCGGCGGCGTCGTCGAGGCGGAAGTCGGCCGAGAGGTCGACGATGCGCTCCGCGAGGCCCGCGTAGCGCTCGATGTTCTTCGCCGCGGAGCCGTGCGGCAGCGCGAGGAACAGCACGTCGACCGGCTCGAGGTCCTTCGAGCTCGCGAACTTGAGGCCGCAGCGGCCGCGAAGGTTCGGGTGCAGCGAGTGCACGAAGCGCCCCTTCGAGCGCTCCGAGGTCACCTGCACGACCTCGACCTCGGGGTGCGAGAGCAGGAGCCGCAGGAGCTCGCCGCCCGCGTAGCCCGAGCCGCCGACGATGCTGGCGCGGATCACGAGGCGCCTCCGGCGATCGGGGCGGTCGGCACGCCGATCGGCGTGGGCGCGGTCTGCGGCAGCAGCTCACGCCCCTCCCCGACCTCGAGCAGGTAGTCGACCATGCGCGCGGGCAGGTCGACGCCCGTCGGCTCGATCGAGTTCTTGAACTCCATCGTGTAGTTCACCTCGCAGACGAGCAGCCCGCGCTCGGACTCGAACAGGTCGACCGCGACAATGCCGCCGCCGACCGCCTTGGCGGCGCGCAGCGCCACGTCGCGCAGCTCGTCGGTCACGGGGTAGTTCGTGACCGAGCTGCCGCGGGCCGTGTTCGTGATCCAGTGCTCGGAGTGTCGCGCGATCGCCGCCAGAACCTGGTCTCCCGCCACGAAGGCGCGCAGGTCGCGCCCGGGCTTCTCGATGTGCTCCTGCAGGTAGAAGATCGAGTGGTGGTAGGTGCCGAGGGTCGCCTTGTGCTCGAGGATCGCCTCGGCGGAGTCGCGGTCGGAGACGCGCGCCATCAGGCGCCCCCACGAGCCGACGGCCGGCTTGAGGACACACGGGTAGCCGAGCTCGTCGATGGCCTTCAGGGCCGCCTCCGGCGTGAAGGCGACGCGCGCCCGCGGGACCGGCACGCCGGCCACCGAGAGCGCGAGGTTCGTCGCCATCTTGTCGCCGCAGACCTCCGCGATCCGCCACGGGTTGACGCAGGGGATGCCCCAGCTCTCGATCACGCGCAGCGCCGCGAGGGCGCGCGAGTGGCTGATGCAGCGCTCGAGCATCACGTCGACGGACGCCATCGCCTCGGGGACGCCGCCCTGGTCGAGGGACAGGGGCGCGTGCTCGATGTGGAAGCGCTGGACGTCGACACCGCGCTTCTCGAGCTCGGTGAGGATCAGCTTCTCTTCGAGCCTGATGCGGGCGTGGAGGACTCCGATCTGCATGGCGAGGGTCTCTTCGTGGTTTGGAACGTGGAGGGTCGGTGGAGGTACGCGACTACTCGCCCCAGTCCTCTTCGACCTCGGGGGCGAGCTGCAGCGCGAACGGCTCGAGCGCGGTGACCTCGAGCTCCGCGCCGCACTCGGCGCAGGGCAGAATCTCGTTCTCCATCACGCCGTCCTCGCGAGTGATCGCGGCGTTGCACTCGGGGCAGGGAGCGGTGACTTGGGTGGCGTCGGGCATGGGTGGTTCCTCGTGGTTTCGGTTGAGGGTGAGTGGTTCGAGTTCGTCGCCGGGTGATGTCGTGGCGAACGGGGACTCGGGCCGAAGGGCGGGGTCCAAACAGAGAACCGGCCGCCGGTGCTTTGCAGCTCCGGCGGCCGGTTGGGCGTGGTTCGAGTCGATGCGAACGTCAGCCAACGAGGCGCGTACCGGAGCACAGGGCCGGTTTCTTCGCCTTCTTGGCTTTGCGGAAGCGGTTGGTGAGGGGTCGCATCGTTCTCGGTGAGCGCGGACCTCGTCCAGCGCTGGCGCGAATCGTGCGTTGCTCTTTGCACCCCGTCAAGTCCTCGTCCCCCTGCTTCTTTCAAGTTTTTCGTCGGGGCGCGCCTGGGCCAGCGAGGCGGCATCCGAACGCCGTTCGGCTTCGGATACGATGCCGCCATGTGGTCCTCGCTCCTGCGCTTCGTTCCCCTCGCCGCCCTCGTCCTCCCCGCCGCCGCACAGCAAGCCGCTGGACCGCCCTCGCGCGCCCTGCTGCTCGAGCTGACCAGCCAGCCCCGGCTCGCCGGCACCAGCGGCTCACGCTGGGGCGCCGAGTTCGTCGCGCGCACGCTCCGGAAGGCCGGCTGGCAGGTCGAGATCGACGCGCGCGAGGTCCTGCTCTCGCTTCCGCGCCGGATCGCGATCCAGGGTTACGACGCGGGCGGCACCGCCGAGCCCGTGTTCCAGCGCAGCGAGCGCTTCGACCCCGACGCGCACCCCGCCGGTGACGTGCCGCCGTTCAACGCCTGGTCGGCGAGCGGCGTGGTCTTCGCCCCCGTCGTCGACGCGGGTTATGGGCTGCGCGCCGACTACGAACGCCTGGTCGCCGCGGGCATCGACCTCGAGGGCACCGTCGCGCTGGCGCGCTACGGCCGCAGCTACCGCGGCGTGAAGTCGCAGCTCGGCGAGGAGTTCGGCTGCGCGGCCGTCCTGCTCTTCAACGACCCGAAGGACAGCGGCGCCGCTCGCGGCGAGGTCTGGCCGAAGGGGCCGTGGAAGCCCGACTGGGCCGTCGAGCGCGGCTCGATCTCCCCCATGGCGAAGGCCCCCGGCGATCCGTCGACGCCCGGCTGGGGCTCCTCCGCGCCCGGCGTCACGGGACGCCGACTGGCCCCCGAGGAGTCCGACGCCGCGCTGCCCAAGGTGCTCTGCGCGCCGATCCCGTGGCGCGAGGCGCGCGAGCTGCTCGCGCGCCTGACCGAGTACGAGATGGCCGGCGCGGACGGCGAACGCGAGCGCCTGGCGCTCGGACCTGGCCCCGCGCACGTCCAGCTCGAGATCAACCAGCCCCGCGAGCTGCGCACGATCCACAACGTGATCGGCACGCTGGTCGGCGAGAGCGACGAGCTCGTCATCGCCGGCAATCACCGCGACGCGTGGGTGCGCGGCGCCCACGACGCGGGCGGCGGGACCGTCGCCCTGCTGCGCGCGGCGCAGCGCCTCGGCGATCGCGCGCGGGTCGGCTGGCGCCCGAAGAGCACGCTCAAGCTGTGCTTCTGGGACGCGGAGGAGTCAGGCCTCATCGGCAGCACCGAGTGGGCGGAGGCGAACGCCACGCTGCTGCGCGACAAGTGCCTCGTCTACCTCAACGGCGACGCCGTGGTCGGCGGCACGCAGTTTCGCGGCGCGTCGGGCACCCCCGGACTCCTGCCGGCGCTGCGCGCCGCGCTCGAGCGCGTCCCGGCCATCGACGGCACCGGCAGCCTGTGGAACGGCTGGGAGGACGCCGCCGGCGTGAAGGAGCCGCAGCTCGGCCTGCCCGGCTCGGGCTCGGACTACACCGTGTTCCTGCACCACCTCTCGCTGCCGATCCTCGACCTCACGCTGAGCGGGAGCTCCGGCGGGCAGTACCACACGAGCTTCGACGACTACGCGCAGGTCGCGCGCTTCCTCGACCCCACCTTCGCGGGGCACGAGCTGGCCGGCCTGCTGTTCGTCGCGCTGCTGAACGAGTTCGCCGAGCGCGGCCGCGCGGGCTTCTCCGAGATGGACGCCGCCGTGCGCCTCGCGGACGTGGTCCGCGGCGAGGCGGAGTGGCTGGGCGAGGCGCGCGCGGAGCGACTCGCCGCGGCCTTCGAGGAGGTCGCTGCTTCGACGCGCAGCACGTCGCGCGCGCCGTTCTACGCGCGACTCGCCGCCCCCGCGGGCCTGAACGGTCGGCCCTGGTTCAAGAACCGGCTCTGGGCGCCCGGCCTCGAGACCGGCTACGCCGCGGAGATCCTCCCGACGCTGCGCAGCGCCGCGCTCGTCAGCGAGGACGCCCTCGACCTCGAGCTCGACTCCCTGATCGCCGCGCTGCTGCGCGAGCGCCCGGCCGAGTGACGTTGGCCGAGCGAGTGATGGGGCCGAGCACATGATGGGGTTGGGCGAGTGAGGGAGCTCTTCGGCTTCTTCGGGCGCTTCTGGCGCCACAAGCGAACGCTCCTCCCGGGTCTGGCCGCGGTTCCGCTCACGCGCCTGGCCGACATCGCGGTCACCGTCGGCATCGGCGGCGTTCTGAACGAGATCACCGCTGGCGGAACGCTCGAGCAGCTGGACGCCGCGCTGCTCTGGATCGGGCTCTACGCGGTGGTGCAGGCCGTCTTCAGCTTCCTGCAGCGCTGGTGGGTGAACGCCACGGCGCGGCGCGTCGAGGTCGAGCTGAAGCAAGAGCTGTTCGACAAGCTCACCGGGCTGTCGTTCGGCTTCCACGACCGCACGCGCTCGGGCGATCTCGTCAGCCGCATCACCTCCGACGTCGAGGAGGTGCGCATGTTCCTCGGGCCCGGCCTGATGTTCGCGCTTGGCAGCTTCATCATGGTGCCGGTCACCCTGTTCCTGATCGTGCGCCTCGACCCGTGGCTGGCAGTCTGGATGGCGCTGCCCCTCGCGATCATGGGCACGGCCTTCACCTGGCTGACGCCGGCGATGCACCGCGCCTCGCGCAAGGTGCAGGAGAGCCAGGCGGACGTGACGCACTTCGCGCAGGAGAACTTCGGCGGCATCCGCGTCGTCAAGGGCTTCGCGCGGGAGGAGCACCGAGCCGCGGAGTTCGCCGAGGTCTCGAAGCTCGCGCGCGACCGCCAGATCACCCTGGCGCGCCAGCGCGGCCTCGCGCACCTGGTGTCGATCGCCTCGAGCCAGCTGACCTTCGTCGCGATCCTGATCGTGGCGGGTCGCGGCATGATCAGCGGCTCGCTCGGGGTCGGCGACACGCTCGTCTTCATCGACCTGACGCTCAAGCTGTTCTGGCCGATCATCGCCCTCGGCTGGCTCGCCGGCATGTACCCGCGCGCCGTCGCGAGCGCGAAGCGCATCAGCGAGATCTTGTCGGAGACGCCCGACGTCGAGAGCCCCGCCGCGCCCGCGCCGCTGCCCGCGGAGGCCAGCGCGTTCTCACTGCGCGACGTCTCGTTCACCTATCCCGGCGCCGAGCGGCCGGCGCTCGCCGGGATCCACCTCGAGGTGCCCGCCGGCTCGACGCTGGGCGTCGTGGGCCCCGTCGGGGCCGGCAAGTCGACCCTGCTCAACCTCTTCGGGCGGCTGTACGACGCGGACGGCGCGGTCGAGCTCGGCGGCGTTCCGCTCGCGGGCCTCGACCTCGGCGCGCTGCGCGCGCGCTTCGGCTTCGTGTCCCAGGACGCCTTCCTGTTCTCGGACACCTGGGCCGACAACGTGGCGTTCGGAGCGGAGGGCGCGCTCTCCGACGAGCGGCTGTCGGAGCTGGCCGAGCTCGTCTGCATGACGGGTGAGCTGGAGGGCTTCGAGCACGGCGCGCAGCAGCTGATCGGCGAGCGCGGCGTGACGCTCTCCGGCGGCCAGCGCCAGCGCACCTGCATCGCGCGCGCCCTCGCGCGCGAGCCCCGCGTCCTGATCCTCGACGATGCGCTGAGCGCCGTGGACACCGAGACGGAGTCGGCGCTCATCGAGCACCTCGCCCAGGAAGGCGCGGGGCGCACGGTGCTGATCGCCGCGCACCGTCTGAGCTCGGTGAAGGACGCCGACCAGATCCTGGTGCTCGACGCGGACGGGACGCCAGCGGAGCTCGGGGACCACGAGGCGCTGGTCGCCTCCGGCGGCTGGTACGCCGAGGCCTGGCAGCGCCAGCAGGCGCGCGAAGAGCTGGAGGAGCTGTGAGCCAGGCGGACCCGAACGGCATCGACAAGGAGCTCGTCGCGACGAAGTCCTGGGACTCCCAGGTCGTCGCGCGCCTGCTCGGCTGGGCGCGCCCCCACCGCCGCGAGTTCGTCGTCAGCTTCGTCATCCTGGTCGGGCTGTTCCTGGTCGAGCTCGCCGGGCCCTATGTCTGGCGCCTCGTGCTCGATGGCCCGGTCGCGGACGTCGGCGCGGGCACCGTCGACGCCGACTCCGCGCTCTCGACGCTGTTCAGACTCGGTGGGCTCTACGCCGTCCTGGCCCTCGCCCAGGCGGTGCTGTCGTACTTCGAGGTCGCGCAACTGGCGAAGACCGGCGAGCGCGTCATCCACGACCTGCGCACCGCGCTCTTCGAACACCTCCAAGAGCAAGACCTCGACTACTTCGACCGGCGCGCCACGGGCTCGATCGTCACGCGCCTGACGAGCGACGTGAAGAACCTGAGCGAGCTGTTCACGTCCGGGCTCATCGTGCTGCTGTTCGATGTGCTCAAGATCATCGTCCTGATCGGCGTCCTGTTCTGGATCCACGTCGATCTCGCCATCGTCGTCGCCGCGCTGACGCCGGTGCTGATCGCCATCAGCATCCTGTTCCGGGGCGGCGCGCGGCGCGGCTTCCGGCTGGTCCGCGCGCACCTCTCGAAGCTGAACGGCTACCTGCAGGAGGTGCTGTCCGGCGTGCGCATGGTCCAGATGTTCCACCGCGAGGAGCGCGTCTCGAGGCGCTTCGCCGAGCACCTCGACGGCTACCTGACCGCGAACTTGCGCACGCTGCTGCTGTTCTCGCTGTTCTTCCCGGCGATCAGCCTGACCGTGTTCGCGATCCAGATCGCCGTGCTGCGCGTCAGCGGGTCCGAGCTCATCCGCGGCGAGCTCGAGATCGGCGTCTTCTACCAGTTCTGGTTCTACCTCGCGCTGCTGGTGTCCCCCATCCGCGAGCTCGGCGAGCGCTACAACGTCCTGCAGTCCGCGCTGGCCTCCGCCGAGCGCGTCTTCCAGGTGCTCGACACGGAGCCGGAGGTTCAGGCCGAGCCGGGCGCGCGGGACGCGGGCGCGCTGCGCGCTGACGACGGAGCGAGCGACGCTCTGATCGCGTTCGAGCACGTCGACTTCCACTACAACGAGGGCACGCCCGTCCTCCAGGACGTGAGCTTCACCCTCCCGGAGGGCGAGACGATCGCCGTCGTCGGCCCGACCGGCGCCGGCAAGTCGACGATCGTGAATCTCCTGCTGCGCTTCCACGACCCGACTGCGGGACGGGTGCGCTTCGCCGGCGCCGACCTGCGCGAGCTCGATCCGCAGTCGCTGCGGCGCCAGTGCGGGCTCGTCCTGCAGGAGGAGTTCCTGTTCGAGGGCAGCGTGCGCGAGAACCTCGCCCTCGGGCGCCCCGAGGTCACGGACGCCGCCCTCGCGCGCGCGCTCGAGATGGCCTGTGCGCAGGACCTCGTCGCCCGCATGGCGGACGGCCTCGACACGCGCCTCGGCGAGCGCGGGCAGCAGCTCTCGAAGGGCGAGCGCCAGCTGCTCTCGATCGCGCGGGCCCTCGCAGCGGACCCGCGGCTCGTGATCCTCGACGAGGCCACCGCCTCGATCGACTCCGAGACGGAGGCGCGCATCGAGGAGGCCACGCGCAACCTGCTCCGCGGCCGCAGCTCGCTCGTCATCGCCCACCGGCTCTCGACGATTCAGAGCGCCGACCGGATCCTCGTGCTCCACCACGGGCGCGTGCGGGAGTCCGGGACGCACCGCGAGCTGCTCGACGCGGGCGGGCTCTACGCGCGACTGTACGAGTTGCAGTTCGCGGACGACGCCAGGGCTTCATCCGAGGGCCCAACTCGACCATGATGGCGGGCATGCGCGCCCCCCTCCCGACGATCTCCCCGCTCCGCTCCGCCCTCGCCCTGCTGCTCGCCTTCGCACCGGCGGCGAGCGCGGCGCCGCTCCAATCCGGTGAGAGCACCACCGGTGATGGCGCGACCGCTGGAGCCGCCTCCGCCGAGCTCCCCGCTCCCCCGCTCACGATCGACGGCGCGCCGGTGGCCTGGCTCGAGTTCGCGAACTGGCTCGTCCAGATCCAGGGTGGCTACAACCTAGAGGAGTTCGTCTTCGACCAGCTCGTCGAGCGCGCCGCGCGGCGCGCCGAGCTGCACCTGACCCTCGAGGAGATCGACGCCGAGATCGACGCGGACATCGACGAGCGCTTGCGCACCGCCTTCGGCGGCGACCGCGCGCTGTGGGAGGACGAGCTCCGCCGGCTCGGGACCGACCCGGAGTCCTATCGCGCGGAGCGCCGCATCGAGGAACGCCTCACCCTGACCATCGATCGACTCGTGCAGGAGCAGCGCGTCGTCATGCCGGAAGCGGTGCGCCTCGAGTGGGAGGACCGGTACGGGCCCGACGGGCGCCAGCTGTACGCCTCCCGGCTGTTCGTGCGGGTACGCGCCCCCGGACAGCCGGAAGGACTCACGCGCGAGGAGAGCCTCGCGATCGGCGAGGAGGCGCGCCGCGTCGCCGAGGAGCGCGCCAACGAGCTGTTCGCGGAGCTCGCTGCGGGCGCCGACTTCGACGAGCTCGTGCAAGAGCACTCGGACGACCACATCACGCGCAAGCGCGGCGGCAAGCTCCCCGATCCGATCGTTCCGGCCGACTGGCCCGCCGCGGACGAGACCGCGCTGCGCGCCTGGGTGCTCGGCGGAGTCCTGCCGCCCTTCCTCGACGGCGGCGGCTACAACCTGCTGCGCCTCGATCGCGTCGAGGTCACGCCGTTCGAGGACGTGGCCGCCGACTTGACGCTCGACCTCCAGCTCGCCCCCGCCGACCAGGACGAGCTCCAGGCCCTGAAGGCCGAGTTGACCGAGCCGGTGCGGATCGAGTACCTGCCCGAGGTCCGCCGCGAGGTCACGGTCGAGAAGCCTCGCCTCGACAGGCCCGTCGCCCAGATCGACGGGACGCCGCTCCTGCGGCGCGACTTCGCGACCTGGCTGATCCGACGCCGCGGACGCCCGTTCGCCCGGACGTTCATGGAGCACGGCGTCGTCGAGCGCCTCGCAGCCGAGGCGGACCTCGAGCCCACGGCCATCGAGATCGAGCAGCGCGTGCAGGACGACGTCGAGCGCCAGATCACGCTGTTCTCGAAGGGCGACAGGGAGCGCTGGCTGCAGGAGCTGGCAGCCAACGGGCAGTCTGTCGATGACTTCATGCAGGTGGCCAAGATGCGCACGCGCCACACGCTGCGCGCCGAGGCGCTGCTGCGCGCGGACCGCGTAGTGACGGACGAAGACGTGCGTCGCGAGTGGGAGTCGCGCTATGGCGTCGGCGGAAACTCGCTCGACGTGCGGCTGATCCTGCGCCGCCTCCCGCAGCCGCCGGAGGAATCGCTCACGAGCGACGAGGAGCTGCGCAAGTACATCGCCGTCGAGAACGAGAAGGCCATGACGTTCCTCCGCCGCCTCGCGCAGCGCGTGCGCGACGGCGAGGACTTCGGCGCGCTCGCCCGCACCTACTCCGAGGACGCGAGGTCGCGCGATCGCGGCGGCCGCTCCGAGGGGCGCTTCGAGCTGCACACATGGACCGAGGACGTGCAGGACCAGCTGCGTGCGCTTCTCCCGGGCGAGGTCACCGAGCCGATCATCTACGGCGGCGAGTACCTTCTGTTCGAGCTGGCCGGACGCGTCCAGGTCCCGCTGGAGGACGTCGCCGCAGGCCTGCGCGAGGAGCTGCTCACGCGCCAGCCCTCCCAGATCGAAGTCTCCGGCTACGTCAACGGCCTCACGCAGAGTGTCGAGGTCGAAGTCCTGCCGGCGCTGTATCGCTAGCCCGCCTCCCCCAGCTCCCGAGCCGTCGCACGCCCGCGAGTGCCTGCGAGAGAACGAGCAGCGGTGGTGCGCGCCGGGGGATGCGTCCCGCGTCGAGCGAGATCTCCCATCCTGTGGCACGCTGGGACCTCGCAGCCCCCGACTCCAACCCACGCTCGCCATGCTCGGCCACCTCGCTCACGCCGCCACGCTCCTCGCCGCGACGCTCCTCGCCCTCCCCGCCCAGGCCGGCAACGGCTTGATCGGCGTCAGCAGCACCGGTCAGGTCTTCCAGGTCGATCCGATCACCGCCGCGGTCCAGCCCATCGGTCAGATCACCGGCGTGGGCACCTCGATCGGCGGGCTCGACGTCGCGCCGGACGGCTACTACTACCTGAAGACGATCAGCAGCTCGCCCGCGCTGTACCGCGTCGATCCGATCAGCTTCGTCGCGACGCTCGTCGGCTTCATGAACTCCTCGTTCCGCTTCGAGGGCGGGCACGCGATCTCCTCGACCGGCCAGCCCAGCCGCGACAACGGCA
>CAYGST010000040.1:0-17035 GCA_964352415.1 uncultured Planctomycetaceae bacterium
CTTCCGTCACTCCGAGACCTACACGCCGACCGGGCGCTTTCCGGCCTTCGCGTTCCGCATCGCGCGCAACGCGTGGATCGACCGATCCCGACGTCAGGCGGCGCGCCCGCGCCTCGTTCGCGGGGACGGGGACGAGGACGAAGGTGCGCTGTTCGACGAGCAGCCGGTGGACGAGCCGACGCCGCTCGCGCTGGCCGAGCGCGGTGAAGAAGCCGGCCGCGTGCGCGACGCGCTGCGGTCCCTCTCCGAGGCGCAGCGCCTGGTGTTCGAGCTGGGCGTGATCCAGGAGCTTCCGTACGTCGAGATCGCGGGCCTCCTGGAGATCCCGGAGGGCACCGTCAAGTCGCGCATGTTCCATGCGGTCCGACGACTGCGTGAGGTGCTGGAAGGGGAAGGCACGGACGACCCCGAGCTGCAGAGAGAAGGATGACCACGAACTACGACGAGACCCGACGTCCCGACGAAGAGCTGCTCGCCTGGTTGCTCGACGAGGAGACCCGTGGCCGCATGCCGCGCGCCGAGCTCGAAGCGCAGGGCGACGAGGTGGCCGAGCGCCTCGGTGAGTGGGACACGTTCCTGCAGCGCTGCCGCGTCGAGCTGGCCGAGGACGCGAGCGCGGAGGCGACGCAGTCCGGCGGTCTGGAGGAGCGCATCCTCGCTCGAACCACGCGCGAGGACATCTCCTGGCGCGGTGACTGGCGCCTCATGCGCGGCTTCCTGGGCCAGCGCCTCGGCGCCTCCGTCGTGCTGCGCGTCGTGGCGGCCAGCCTGCTGGTGCACATCGCCGCGCTGCCCGTTCTGGCCTACTACACCTACCTCGCGCCCGAGCGCGAGACGATCATTCAGTTCGACCTGCCGATCGGCGAGGTGGAGCTGCCGTTCCGCGACGCGGAGCCGGAGCCACAGCCGGTGGTCGACGAGATCGAGCTGCCCGGCCTGCCCGTGGACGACCCCGTCGCGCTGCCGCCTGCGGACGCGCTGCGCCGCGCGCGACTCGCCGCCCGCGGCGCGCCCGACCTCGCGCTGGACCCGCTCACGAGCGCGCTCCTGGCTGAGGCGTCGCTCGACGCGTTGGAGTCCGGGGCCGGAGAGCGCGATGAGCTCGTCGCTGCGCTCGTGCGGCTCGAGCGCGACGTGCGTGGTGCGGCGCTGTCGGACGACCAGCCGGCGCTGCGAGCGCTCCTCGCCAGCGCCTGGTTGCGTGCGCGCGAGGCGCGCGATCTGGACACCGACGAGCTCCTGGCGGCCTCCTGCGAGCGCTGGCTCGGCCAGGCCGAGGCGTTGCGCGGAGCGCGTTGGTATGCGGCCTACCTGCGGGCGGCGAGCGAAGAGCGCGCGCGCTGAGCGGCGCGCGGCGGTGCCCGGGCGGTCAAGGGATCCAACCGGTCAGGAAACAGCGTGGGGCAGACTCCGTAGCCCCGCCATGGAGTCGGATGGGCCGGTCTCCTAAGCTGACGCCGCAATGACTCGACCCGCTCCCTCCGCGCTCGCGTGGCGCGCCCTCTTCTGTCTCGTACTCCCGTCCCTCGCACTCGCGGCCCAGGAGGGCTCCGAGGATCCGGTGACTCCCAAGGAGCCTGTGGGCAAGTCCTCCGCGGCGATCCGGATGCTCGAGGGGGAGCGACGCGAGCTGCCGATCTCGCTCGACTCCGCTCTGACCCTCGCCGAGACGAACAACCTCGGCCTGATCATCGAGGACATCACGACGGAGGTCGCGCGCTTCGACGCCCTCGGGTCGTGGGGCGAGTTCGACTGGGTGCTCGGCGCGAACCTGCGCTACACCGACTTCGAGCGCAAGCCGTCCGCCGTGGTCGAGGGCCTCGTGACCCAGGAAGGCGACGTCGAGAGCTACGAGCTCTCGCTCGCGCGCGCGCTCGAGACGGGTGGCTCCTTCCAGACGATCTTCAACGCGAACCAGACGACGTCGACGAGCGCCAACCAGTTCGCCCCGACGCAAACGGAGAGCCAGCTGCGCTTCGTGTTCACGCAGCCGATCCTCCGCGGGGGCGGCATCGACCGCGGTACGAGCGAGCAGCGCGAGAGCGAGGTGCTCTACCTGCAGCAGCTCGAGCGGAGGCGTCAGGTTCTGCAGCAGCTCTTGCGCGACACCAGCGACGCGTACTGGAACCTCGTGCAGACGCGCGAGCAGGTGGAGGTCGCGCGCAAGAGCCTGGAGCTCGGACTGGAGCAGCGCGAGCGCAACCAGCGCCTCTTGGACGCGGGCGTCGGTACGGAGGTCGAGGTGATCCAGGCGGAGGCCGAGGTCGCCAGCCGTGAAGAGGTGCTGCTGCTGGCCGAGGTGAACCTGCGCAACGCGGGCGACGCGCTCAAGACGATCCTGTTTCCCGGGAAGGACGTCGAGAGCTGGGACACGCGGCTGGTGCCGACGACGGAGGTGCCGGTGGACGTGAGCACCGGCAACGTCCCGCTGTGGACGTCGGCCTTCGACATTGCCGTGCTCGAGCGACCGGAGCTGCTCCAGCAGCAGTTGCAGATCCAGATCGCGGAGCTGCGCCACGAGCGCGCTGTCAACGATCGCCGCGCTGGCCTGGACTTCGACGCCGGGCTGACCAGCCAGGGCCTGACCACGGGCTTCGGAGACTCGCTCGAGGAGGCACTCGACTTCGAGTTCCTGACGTGGTCGGCTGGCGTCAGCCTCGACGCGCCGATTCAGAACCGCACGCGCGCCTACTCCGAACGTTCGGCGCGCGCACAGCTGCGGGCCGCGCACGTCGGCATGGAGCAGATCGAGACGCAGGTCGTGGCCGAAGTGCGCGACGCGGTACGGCAGTTGCATTACTCCAGCCTCGCGGTGAGCGCTGCTCAGGAGAGCAAGCGGGCCGCAGAGCGACAGCTGGAGGCAGAAATGGCGCGCTACGAGAACGACTTGTCGACCAACTTCCAGGTGCTCGAGTTCCAGCTCGAGCTCATCACGGCCGTGAACAACGAGCTCATCAGCCGGGTGAACTTCGCCAAGGCGGAGTTCCAGCTGGAGGCGGCTCAGGGAACGCTGGGCGAGCGTCCTTGAGCCTGGCCGACTTGGGTCGAGGTTTCGCGGCCGTCGCCACAGTGACCGTTGCGCTGCTCGCGAGCTGCGGCGGGGGCAGCGAGCCGGAGAGCGCTGCGACGCAAGCCGCTCCGATCGACTGGACGCAGGACGACCGCGTGGGGATCCTGTTCGTCGACTGTCCGGGGCGCGGGCACTTCGACGAGGACACGAGCGACATGCTGCCGGTCCTCATCGAGAAGCTGCAGCGCTCGCAGCGCGACGTGCTGCGGAACGTGCGCGAGGATCTCGCGGCCGCGGGTGAACCGGCGCTGGTCGAGCTCGATCGGCTCGTGCGGCGCGTCTACAGCGACCCGCACGCGTCGCCGACCCTCATGAACGCGCTGGCGGTCGTGCGGCTCTCGACCGCCGCGGACTCGGCTGTGGCGCAGGAGCTCCTGCGCTACTGCCTGGGCCATCCGCAGGAGACGGTGCGAACCGCCGCCGTCCGCGCTCTGACGGATCACGCGGCTCCCGAGGCCTTCGACGATCTCCTGGCGCTGCTCCAGATCGCGACTCCGGCGGGACGCCAGGACCTCGTCTCGGCGCTCTACCGCGCTGACCGGGTGCGCTTCGAGGAGGCCTTCGCGGGCTGGCTCGACGCAGGCGAGTTCCAGGACCTGTGGGAGCCGTCCGCGCGGCTCACCGCCGCCGGTGCGGATGCGGCGACGGCCGAGCGCTTCGCGCCGCGTATCGTTCAGGTGGAGGACGTGCGCGTGCGCGCCTTCCTCCTGGCCACGCAGGACAAGGCTCCAGCTGTGGAGGGGCGGCTCGCGATCCTCGACGGCATGCTCGAGGCGGACAACGGCCTCCTTCGCTCCGCCGCGCTCAACGCGCTCGAGTTCACCTCCGCAACGGGAAGGATCGGCGAAGTGCTGCGCTCCGACGCCGATCCGCTGCTGCGAGCCCGGGCTGCCGGTCTCCTCGCGGCCCGCGTCCCCGACGAGGAGGCGGTGGACGCCCTGCGCGTCGGGCTGTTCGACGACGACGACAAGATCCGCGAGACCGCGCTGTCAGGACTGCTCTCGATCGCCGATGCCGGAGCGGTCGACACCTTGCTCGAGATGTGGGGAGGCGGGCGTCGCGAGCTCGGCATCGCCACGCGCGCGGCGCGCGATCACTGGGACGCCGTTCCGAGCCTGTCGAAGCGCGCCTTCGGGGTTCTGCGCGAGCGCCTGGAGGCGCGCGCCGGCGAGCCGCTGGCCCAGCGCGAAGCGCTGCTGCAGGCCATCGCTCAGATCCCGGGCCCCGAGTCCACCGACTACCTGCTCGCGCTCTCGAACAGCGAGGTCGGAGCCGTGGCCGGCCTGCCGGCGCATCGCTACCTGACCATGCAGGCGAGCAACACGGGGCCGCGCGGACGCGAGGCCCTGCGCGCTTCCTGGCGGATCGAAGCGGACGAGGGTCGTCGCTTCGATCTGCTCTGGGCGGGGAGCCTGCACCACGACGACGCAAACCGCGAGTTCTTGATCGAGGTCCTGCAGGCGGAGCGCAGCCTTCCGCACGAGCGGCTGTGGGTGGCGGAGCGCCTGGCGCGCGAGGGTCCGGCTCAGATCGCGGCGCCGCTGTTGAAGCGCGCCAACCTGCGGATCGTGGATCCACAGGTGCGGCCGGCGTTCGAGTGCCTGCTCTGGCGCTGGTACGGCTGAGCGCGGCCCCGCGCCGGGCGCATGACTACATGCCGGCGCGTGCGCTCGGCCCGACCTCGAGGGATCGCCATCCGGCGCTCTCGGCGTCCTGGCCTGCTGCGGCGGCAGGGACTGCCTGGCCGCTGAGCTCGGGAGCGCTGCCCACTCCGCTCCAGACGGCGGCGCTGTTCGGATGCCCGAGCACGCTGCCCGGAGCGGAGCTCCAGAAGGCTCCGAGACCCGTCTCGCCGTGGCGCAGGGGCCAGGCGCGCAGCTCGCGTCCGCCTTCGGGCCGCTCCAGGATCTCGAACAGGTAGCCGTGGTGGAACATCAGGCGTCCGCCCGCGAGCAGTCGGGTGTCCGGCAGGCGCCGGGCGAGCTCGCTGCGCGGCTGCAGAAGATCGTCGAAGCCGAGGCTCGGAGCCTCGGCGGCGAAGACCTGGGAGCCGACCAGCTCGAGGACGCGCAGCGCGTCGCGCTCGTTCTCCTTCAGCGCCAGCCCCTGCAGGAGCGGGAGCGTGACGAAGACGACGACGGCGCCCACCGCGATGAGGAGCAGGCGCGAGCCCGAACGCAGGCTCGAGGCCGCCTCTTGGGGCGCGACCGACGGAGTGACCGCCGCCGACGAGGTCGTGGCGGCGCCGCTCATCGGAGACTCCTCAGGGGCGTGCGCAGCCCCGCAGCGAGGTCGAGCGGGTGGGCTTGGCAGGTGGTTCGTGTCAACGGATGCAGTACCTTGTCGTCGTCGCCAGGCGTTCGCGGATACGGAGGCGAACGCGCTCTACAGCCCTGATACCGAAGCGTAGAACGCGATGCAACACGGGGATCTCCCCGTTCCCATTCATGACTCGACCTCACGTGGATTCGCTGCCGGCTCCGTTGCGCGTCGCGGCGCAGCGGCTCGGTCGCGTGCTGCAGGCGCGCGGTCACCAGGCCTGGATCGTGGGCGGCGCTGTGCGCGACCTGGCGCTCGGCCGCGAGCCGAAGGACGTCGATCTCGCGACCGATGCGCTGCCCGACGAAGTGGAGTCGCTGTTCCCGCACACGAATCCCGTCGGCAAGGCCTTCGGGACGATCCTCGTCCACCTGGACGCCGCGCTGTTCGTGGAGCAGGGCCTCGAAGAGCCGCGGAGCATGGACGTCGAGCTGACGACCTTCCGGCACGACGGTGCGTACGAGGACGGACGGCGACCGACCTCCGTGGCCTACGGGGCCTCGGTCGCCGAGGACGCGCGGCGCCGCGACTTCACCTGCAACGCCCTCTATCTGGATCCGCTCGGAGACGGGTTCGAGGACCCCGAGGGCGGGCTCGCCGATCTGGACGCGGGTCGCCTGCGCTGCGTCGGGGACCCCGCAGCGCGCTTCGCGGAGGACGGCCTGCGGCTCCTGCGCCTCGTGCGCTTCGAGGCGCGCTTCGGGCTGGTCCCCGACGCGCAGACGCTGGCGGGCGCTCGCGCCGCCCGCGAAGCCCTGCGCAGCGTCAGTCCGGAGCGCGTGCACGCCGAGCTGCGCGGGGTGTTCGGGACGCTGCGACCGGGCGCCGCGTTGCGGCGCATGGCCGAGCTGCAGCTCGAAGAGCTCGCGCTGCCGGGCCTGACGGCGCTCGACGCCGGACGCCCCGAGTTCCTGGATGTGCGCATCGAGGCGCTGGAACGGCTCGGCGGACCGCTGGAGCCCGAGCTCGGCCTGGCGCTGCTGCTCGATCCGGATCCGTTCCCCGGCGTCGCGCCGCCGAGCTCGCTGCACGGGCGGTCGGTCGCGCTGCTGGATCACCTGCGGCCTTCGCGGGCGGAGCGCCGGGGGATCACGCAGACCTGGGCGGGGAGCCAGCGGCTCGCCGCCCTGCTCGGGGACGCAGGAACGCGACGCTCGACGAGGATTCGGCTGCTGCGCGAGCCCGAGTGGCCGCGGGTGTACGCGCTGGCGCTCGCGTGGCTCGGCGCGCAGCCGAACGCCGAGCACCGCGAGCGTATCGAGGCGCTCGAGCGGCAGCGCCTCGCGCTCGGTGCGCAGGCCTTGCGGCCGGAGCCGCTGCTCGTCTCCGCCGACCTCGCAGCGGCGGGCGTCCAGCGCGGGCCGCGCTGGAGCGAGTTGCTGGAGGCGGCCGAGGACCTGCAGCTCGACGGAGAGCTCGACTCGCGAGACGCGGCGCTGGCCTGGCTCGCCGCGCAAGCGTGAACGCGGAGGCGGCGCGGCGGGCTGCGCGCTCGCAGTCGCGGTGACGGCGGAAGGCCGCGCGAGCCCTCGTCAGATGCTGTGCTCGACCCCCAGGAGTTCGTAGAGCCGGTTCTTGATGCGACCGTACTCCGGACTGCCCAGGTCACGCGGGTGCGGCAGGTCGACCTCGACGATGTCGGCGATCCGACCGGGGCGCGCGGACAGCACCACGATGCGGTCGGCGAGCTGAATCGACTCGTCGACGTCGTGGGTCACGAACAGGATCGTTGGTCGCTGCTGCTTCCAGATACGAATGAGCTCGGAGCGCATGGTGAGACGCGTCAGCGAGTCGAGTGCGCCGAAGGGCTCGTCCATGTAGATCACGTCGGGCGACACCGCGAGGGCGCGGGCGACCTCGACGCGCTGCTTCATGCCGCCGGAGAGCTCCATTGGATAGGAGCGCTCGAAGCCGGTCAGTCCGACGAGGTCGATCGTCTCGCGCACGAGTCGTTCGCGCTCCGCGGGCGGTCGTTCCCGCAGGCCGAGGGCGACGTTGTCCCACACCGACGCCCACGGGAAGATCCCGTACTCCTGGAACACGAAGACGCGCCGCGAGCTCGGGCCCGCAACCGGCACGCCATCGATGGTGACGCGACCGGCGTCGGGCGTCTCGAAGCCGCCGACGATGTTGAGGAGCGTCGACTTGCCGCAGCCCGACGGCCCGAGCAGGCAGACGAACTCGCCCTCCTCGACCGTCAAGTTGATGTCGTCGAGCACGTGCAGGCTCTCGCCGCGCTGCTGGAAAACCTTCTGGATGCCCTCGAAGACGACCTTCGGGGTGTTGGGCGTCGAATCTCTCATCGCTGCGAATACCCCCAGCGCACCTCGTCGAAGCGCTCCAGCTGCCGGATCAGGAGGTCGAGCACGATCCCGATCAGCCCGATCACGAGCATCGTCGCGACCACGAGGTCGTAGCGACTGCCGGCGTTGCGGGCGTCGTTGATCAGATAGCCGAGCCCGGAGTCCATGCCGACCATCTCCGCGGCGACGATGACCAGCCACGCGACGCCGAGGGCGATGCGCAGGCTGGTGATGATCTGCGGGAGAGAGGCGGGGAGGACAACGCGCCGGAACAGCTCCAGGCCGGTGAGCCCGAAGTTCTGCGCGGAGCGCTGGTGGACGAGTGAGATGTTGCGCACGGCGGCCATGCTCCCGACGGTGATAGGGAAGAAGGCGGAGAGCCAGATCAGGTAGATGCCCGCGCCGTCGCCGATGCCGAACCACAGGATGGCGATCGGGATCCAGGCGATCGGCGAGATCGGACGCAGCGCCTGAATGATGGGGTTGAACGCGGTGTAGGCGCGCGTGTTCCAGCCGACGACGAGGCCGAGCGGAACGCCGATCAGGGTGGCGAGGAAGAAGCCCCAGCTCACGCGGAACAGACTGGCGATCGTGTCGCTCCACAGGCGGTCCGACTCGATCAGCTCGAAGAGCCCGAGGGCCGTCTCGGTCGGACTCGGGAAGGTCGTCGTTCCGGTGAGCTCGACCGCCGCGCTCCACAGGCTGACCATGAGGAGCGCCACGCCGATCGGCAGCGCGAAGTCCTGCGCGCGCTGGTGCAGGCGCGGGCCGAGCGTCAGCAGCGCGGCGCCGAGGAGCAGCGGAATGAGGGGTTCGGCGGTCATCGAGGACCTCCCGCTTCGCCGGTGCGCGCCTCGGGCAGGCGAACCATGTCCCACTCGAGGTCGGCGATCGGCTTGACGAAGCTGTCATCGGCGTAGGCCTCGAACGGGATCCGCTCGCTGAGAACGCCGATCTCGTAGGCCAGCTCCATGATCTCGTCGAAGTCGGCCTTCAGCGGCGCCAGGTTCGTGTACTTCACGCGGTCGACGGGCTTGGACAGGACGTGCTTGAGCAGGTCCGGCGGCTGGAAGTAGTAGTGCTCCGCCGCGACCTCCGCGGCGTCCATGCGGTGCGCGATGTCCTCGTCCAGCCACTTGCCGGACTTGGCGATTCCGTCGATCAGCTCCTGCACCAGGTCGCGCTGCTCCTCGATCAGATCCTCGCGCACGACGAGCACGCAGGAGATGAACTCGGGCCAGATGTCCTTGGTGTGGTAGAGCACGCGCCCGAAGCCGTCGACCTCGGCCTTGGCGGCGAACGGCTCACCCACGATGTAACCGTCGATGCTGCCCGCGAGGAGCGCGGTCGGGTGCTCCGGAGGCGGCAGCTCGCGCAGCTCGATCGAGTCGAATGGCATGCGCCACTCCTTCATCATGCGATGCATGAGGATGTTCTGATTCGCGAAGCGACTCGGGATCGCGACGGTCTTGCCGCGCAGGTCTCCGAAGTCCTCGATGTCGCTGTCCGTGCCGACCACGATCGCCGTGCCGTCGCGGTGGCCGAGGTAGCAGACCTTGATCGGCACGCCGTCGGCCTTCAGCTGCATGGCCATCGGCGCGAGGATGAAGACCGCGCCGATCTCCTTCGCGATCAAGGCCTCCTTGACGGTGGGCCAGTCCGTGAACTTCTGGGAGCGAAAGAGCGTGCCTTCGCCGGAGTGTTCGGTCACCCAACTGGTGACCGGGCAGGTGAGGTGTCATGTCACCGGCAGGAAGCCGACGATCAGCTCCTCGCGCTCCTCGCCGAGGGCGACCCGCGTCCGCTTCGCGATCGTATCGAAGCCGATGTTGAGCCAGAGGTGGCCGATGGTGATCAGGCTGAGCCAGACGAGCCAGCCGATGAGGACCTTGCGCTTCATCGGGTGGTCCTCCCGAGCGAGGCGGCGGAGGCGGCACGAAGGGAGCCCTGCGTGCATCGGCCGACCGGGTGCGCAGCAGGGCTCTCCTGGCGGACCGGAGCCCGCGGATCGAGGGCGCCAGCGCTACGGGGTGCAGCTCCGGAGGGAGAGGCGGACAGACCGCGCTCCGACGGAGGCCCCGCGCGCTCGGCGCAGACGGCCCGCGGAGGGATCGTGTTGAGGGTGCGGCGGCAGTAGACGCTGAGGCAGAACATGGCGGGGCGTGCGGGGGTCTTCGAGCGGGGTGCCTCTCTCATCGCGAGGCGGGTGCGGCCGAGCTTAGCAGGATCGCGATTTCTCGCCCCTCCGGATTCCGGTGCAAGCGGCCGGTCACGTCAGGGGCCGGACTCAGTAGACCGCGCCAACCAGGAGGAACGACTGATGACCACGCTGACCGAATCCCACCCCGCCGCCGACCTCGAGACCAGGGGCGGCCACATCGCTCTCTGGGCGGCGCGCGTCGTCGCGGCCCTGATCATGGGCCAGACGCTCTACTTCAAGTTCTCCGGCGCCCCGGAGCCCATCGAGATCTTCACCACCCTCGGGGTGGAGCCGTTCGGGCGCTACGCGAGCGCGATCTTCGAGCTGATCGCGGTCGTGCTCCTGCTGGCGCCCGTGGGCGCGCGAGGGCTGGCTCTCGGCGGCGCGCTGACGGTCGGCCTGATGGCCGGAGCGGTCGGCTCGCACCTGACGCTGCTCGGCATCGAGGTCGCGGGCGATGGGGGCGCGCTCTTCGGGATGGCGCTCGTCACGCTCTTCGCTGGCGCCTTCGTCACCTGGAAGCGCCGGGCCGCGCTGCCGCTCCTCGGAAGCTGAGAAGCGCACGGGTGCTGTTGTGGGAAGTCGGGCGGCGCCCGGTTCGCGCGAGCGACCGGGCGTCGTCTGTTGTCCAGGCAGCGCCGCGTGGCGGGGCCGTGCGGGGCCGATTCATGGGCGTGCCGGCTTGCTGCGCTGGGTGTCGCGGGCCTGGAGCGCCTCCTTCGGCGCGCGCGCGGGGATCAGGCATTGGCGCGCGCTCCCGATCAGGTCCTCGCGCCCCGCGCCGATGAGCGCCTCGCGCACCAGGAAGTAGTTCTCCGGCTTGAAGAACTGCATCAGGGCGCGCTGCACCTGACGGTCGCGTAGCTTCTTGACCGTCTGCACGGGCTTCATCGTCTGGGGGTCGAGGCCGGTGTGGTACATGCACGTCGCGATGTCCATCGGCGCCGGGATGAAGTCCTGGACCTGGCGTGGCTTGTAGCCGCGCGCCTTGAGGAACTGCGCCAGGTGGATCATGTCGTCCACGGTCGATCCAGGGTGGCTGGCGATGAAGTAGGGGACGAGGTACTGCTCCTTGCCCGCCTTGCTCGAGGCGTCCTGGAAGGCGTCCGCGAAGTCGTCGAAGCCGTCGATCACCGGCTTCTTCATGAGCTCCAGCACGCGCGGGCTCGTGTGCTCGGGCGCGACCTTGAGGTGACCGCCGACGTGGTGCGCCGTCAGCTCTTCGAGGTACTCGGGGGAGCGCACCGCAAGGTCGGTGCGTACGCCCGACTGGACGTTGACGCGCTTGACGTTGGGCAGCTCACGCGTCCTCCGCATGAGGTCGATCGTCGGGTCGTGGTCCGTGTTGAGGAGCTTGCAGATCGTCGGATGGATACAGGACAGCCGCCGGCAGATCTTCTCGACCTCCGGCTTGGAGCAGCGCATGCGGTACATGTTCGCCGTCGGCCCGCCGATGTCGCTGATCGTGCCCTTGAAGTCGGGGCGCTCGCTGAGCTGGCGCGCCTCCTTCAGGATCGAGTCCTCGGAGCGGTTCTGGATCGTGCGGCCCTGGTGCATCGTGATCGAGCAGAACGTGCAGCCCCCGAAGCAGCCTCGCATGATCGTGATCGAGTCCTTGATCATCTCCCACGCGGGGATCGGCTCGGAGTAGCTCGGGTGAGGCTCGCGCGTGTAGGGCAGGTCGTAGATGCCGTCCATCTCCGCGTCCTCGAGGGGCAGCTCGGGCGGATTGATGACGACGGTGCGGTCGCCGTGCTGCTGCACGAGTCGCCGGCCGTTGAAGGGGCTCGTCTCGTTGTGCAGCTTGCGCGTCATCGCGGCGAAGGCGCGATCGTCCTCCTTCACGACCTCGAAGCTCGGGAGCTCGATGGTGGGCTGCTCGGAGTCGGGCAGCTCCTCGGTCTTCCCGAGCAGGTACGCCACGCCGCGCAGGTGGCGCAGGTCCTTGACGTTGCCGCCACCGGCGAGGCACTCGGCGATCGAAACGATGACCTTCTCGCCCATGCCGAAGCCGAGCAGGTCGGCCTTGCTCGACACGAGCACGCTCGGCCGGACGGTCTCGGACCAGTAGTCGAAGTGCGCGATGCGGCGCAGCGAGGCCTCGACGCCGCCGATCACGACGGGCACGCCCTTGAACGCCTCGCGGCAGCGCTGCGCGTAGACGTTCGTCGCGCGATCGGGCCGCATCTCGATCTTGCCACCGGGCGAGTAGGCGTCCTCGTTGCGCCGCTTCCGGTTCGCCGTGTAGTGGTTGATCATCGAGTCCATGTTCCCCGCGCTCACCGCGTAGAACAGGCGCGGTCGACCGAGATCGCGCCACGGATCGGCGCTCTTCCAGTCGGGCTGGCAGAGCATGGCGACGCGAAAGCCGGCCTGCTCGAGGACGCGCCCGAGCAGCGCGTTGGCGAAGGACGGGTGGTCCAGGTAGGCGTCGCCCGTGACGAGCACCACGTCCGGCTCGTCCCAGCCGCGCGCGTCGAGTTCTTCACGCGTGGTCGGCAGGAAGCTGCCCTCGATCTGCGGCGTCATCATCGGCGGGGGGTCCTCATTGGCGCAGTGTAGCGGCGCGCAGCGCGCGCCGGGCTCCCGGTCCGGGACGTCGCATCGAAGGCTCCCGTAGCGCATCTCGTTCGGCTACGCCACCGTGGCGCCGCGTCACGCAAGGACGACACGGAGTGCGCCCGTTTCCGCGAGCAACGCCCTTCACGGGGCTCCAGTGGTCCCGCACGGGTCGGCACCTTGTTTGCGGAGGGCCGTCATGATCGCTCGCAACGATGGCACACCCGGGATCGCCCTGGTGTGTCTGCCCTGGCACCTCTTGACCTCGCCCTCCATCCAGCTCGGAACTCTGCAGGCCGCCTGCGAGGCGTCGGGGCTCTCCGTCCGCTCGCACTCCTTCCACCTGGCCTTCGCCGAGTTCCTGGATGCGGAGCCGGGACCCACGGAGTTCGGTCTCGATGAGTACGGCGAGGTGGCGACGCGCTGGGAGAACGTCGGTCTCGGCGACTGGCTGTTCGCCGCGCCCGAGTTCGGAGGCCCGAGCGGCGGGCGTGACCGTGAGTACGAGGCCCTCTTGAACTCGGCGGGCGTCGAGCCCGAGCTCCTCGAGCGGCTGCGGCGCCTGCGCGCGCGGATTCCGCGCTTCATCGCGGCCTGCGCGGACGAGCTGGCGTTGGAGGCGCCAACGGTCGTCGGCTTCACGAACGTGTACTCGCAGACCTGGCCCTCGGCTGCGCTCGCAGTCGAGCTGCGCACGCGACTGCCGCACGCACGCCTCGTCCTCGGCGGGACGAACGGCGACGGGCCGATGGGGCCGGCGCTGCTGGAGTGCTTTCCTCAGTTCGACTACGTGTTCCGCGGGCGCTGCGAGTCGGACGCCGTCCGCTTGCTGGATGACCTGTCGCGCGGCCTTGCAGCGCCGGAGCTGCCCGGGCTGTGCAGCCGGAGCGGCGATGAGGTCACGGCGATCGCTCAACGCTCGGAGACGGGCGCCATGGACGCCCTCCCGGTGCCGAGCTACGCCGAGTACTTCGAGCGCCTGGAGCGCTCGCCGCTGGCCGGACGCATCCTGCCGCAGCTCCCGTTCGAGAGCGCGCGCGGCTGCTGGTGGGGGGAGATCTCGCACTGCACCTTCTGCGGTCTGAACGGCGAGGACATGCGCTTCCGCAGCAAGTCCGCGCCACGCATGGCGGGGGAGCTGCGCGAGCTGGCCCGGCGCCACGGCGTGCTCGACTTCCTCTCCGTGGACAACATCCTCGACCTCGGTTACTTCGACGAGCTCCTGCCGGACCTCGCGGCGAGCGAGTTCGACGGCAGCCTGTTCTTCGAGACGAAGGCCAACCTGACCCTCGCGCAGGTGCGCACGCTGGCGGCCGCCGGCGTGCGCGCGATCCAGCCGGGGATCGAGAGCCTCTCGACGCCGCTGCTCGCCTCGATGAAGAAGGGCGCGACGGCGATCCACAACGTTCGCCTGCTCAAGTGGTGCGCGGCGGCGGGGGTGCGGGTCGTCTGGAACCTGCTGCACGGCTTCCCGGGCGAGGACCCGGGCGAGTACGCGCGCATGGCCAAGCTGGTTCCTGCGCTGATCCACCTGGAGCCGCCGACGCTCTCAGCGCTGAGCGTCTACCGCTTCAGTCCGTATTTCAACGACCCCGAGGCCCATGGGCTGGTCGTTTCAGGGCCGATGCCGTACTACCGATTGCTGTTCGACGCGCCGACAGAGACCCTCGCTGATCTGGCCCAGAACTTCGCCTTCGAATACGCGGCAGAGCAGCGTCCCGATGCCTACGTCGCGCCGCTCTGCGCCGCGGTCGAAGCGTGGAGCGCGGCCTGGAAGGAGGGCCGCGCGCGCCTCAGCCTGCGGCGTGGCCCCGACTTCGTCGTGCTCACGGACACGCGCTTTCCGGGGCAGCCGGCGCGCTACACCCTGTCGGGCGTCGAGTCGGCGGTGTACCTCGCGCTGGACGATGGCCCGACGCTGGCGGAGGTCGAGCGGCGGCTCGCGCGCGCTGGCCAGGTCGTAGGGCCTGCGGAGCTCGAGGCCCTGCTCGACGAGCTGGTCGAGCTGCAGCTCGTGTTCGCGGACCGCGGCCGATTCCTCTCGCTCGGGGTGCAGGAGCGCCTGGAGGGGACACAGCGCCCGTCCGCTGGTGGGCGCGTCGCGTCCGAGAGCCGCTGGACGCCGTCCGCGCTGTGAGGCTCGCCGTTCAGGACGTCTGCGCAGATCGGCCCACCGGGGCGTAGTTCAGTCCAGCAGGAGGTCGATCTCCTCGGAACCTTGCTCCCCGAGGGCGAGCGCTGACGGGGCTCCAATGCGATCGCCCGACAGCGCCCGCAGTTCGAGTTCGCCGGCCGGCACGCCGGTCAGCTCGAAGCGACCCTCTGCGTCGGTGCGAACCGCGAAGGGGTGGGCCAGAGTGAGGACGCTCGACGACGGCTCTGCGCTGCCGTGCACGCTGCACGCGACGCGCAGCAGTCCGTAGCCACGGTCGAACATGAGCGAGCGCTCCTGACCGGCGAGCACGGGGACGTTGAGCAGGCGGTGGCCGCTGGCCTGCTCGTCGAACACGGCGGTGTGCAGGGCGTCGTCCTCGGAGCGCAGGCGCAGCTCGCGGTAGCTTTGCACGACGAGCACAGCGGGCGCGAATCCGCGACCGTCGTGGGTCAGGGTCGCGGGTGCGGAGGGCGCCGCGAAGCGCAGCGCGTCGAGACCAGCGCTCACGTACACGAGCGCGTTCGCGACAGGCTGTCCCGCTCCGTCGAGCACGCGTCCGCGAACGGAGCCGAGCGCCGCGGGGTCGATGATAGTGGCCGGCGGTGCGACTTCGATCTGAAACTCGTCATCGGTGGTGGCGAGGGCGCCTTCCCGCTCGGCGAGGCCCGTGCCCGGCGCGCCCCACAGCGCCCACAGACCGTTCGCGAGCAGGAACGTGATCGTGAACTTCACGAACGTGATCTTCATCGTCTCGATCCAGAACGGCCCCCAGCCGAGCTTGCGTTCGATCGCCAGGAACGCGACCACCAGCAGCGGGATCGGGATGTAGCTCCACCAGATGTTCTCGTCCCACTCGCGCATCACGTCGCTCTCCCAGATGGGATTGAGGAACAGGAAGATGGCGAGCAGGATCCCCATGCAGAGGCTGAACGACGTCCAGCTGAGGCGCGCGGGTTCGTCGTCGGGGAGAGGGAGCGCAGGTTCGTTCGCGGTGGACATGAGGTGGTTGGCGTGGGATGTCCGGGAGGGTGCGGCTGTAGATCCGAGAGGTTCGCGGGGTGGGATGCCCTGTCGACTCACTTCCGCGATCGCAGCGCGAAGGTCGCCGCTGCGGCGACGACGAACACGATGCCGCCCTCCCACGAGAGGTGGCCGCCGGTCCCGCGCACGAACAGGAGCCAGGTCCCCGCGATTCCCAGGACTCCCGTGAGGACGCCGACGAAGACGCCCTTCGCCGTCGTCCGCGCGTCGTAGAGCAGGACGACCAGCGCCGGGCCGAGGCCGATGCCCAGCGCGAACCAGGAGAGCAAGACGAGATTGTTGACCAGCTGACTCTTCCCGAAGGTCAAGGCGACGGCGAGCACGAGCGTCGCGAGGACGGCGAGTCGGCTCGCCTTGATCCCTCCGCCGGTCGACTCCGACGAACGCGCCGGCCCGAGGTCGCGCAGCAGGCTGGATGCGATGACGAGCAGCTGGCTGTCGCAGGTGGACATGATCGCGGCGAACAGCGTCGCCAGCAGGAACCCGACGAAGCCCGGGAACAGGTACTGCGCCGACAGATCCTCGCCGAGCCGCGGGTAGAGCACCTCGCGGCCGCCCTCGCCGAGGTCGCTGAGCTCGGGGTAGAGCGCGCGCCCGACGAGCCCGAGCATCAGCGCGCCGACGGCCATGACCACGTTCCAGAAGGTCCCGTAGCCGAGCGCGGCGCGCGCGCGCGTCGGGTCGCCCAGCGACATGTGGCGCACCAGGATGTGCGGGTTGCCGAAGGAGCCGAAGCCGATCGCGAGCCCTCCGAGCAGGCTCGGCCAGCCGCGCGAGAGCTCGAGCAGCTGGGGATCGATGGCTGCCAGCGAGTCGCGCAGCGCGCCGAAGCCGCCGAGGCTGTAGAGGCCGAGAGCAGGCAGGAACACGATGCCGACTAGCATCAAGCAGGCCTGGATCACGTCGGTCAGCACGACGGCTCGGTAGCCGCCGAGCCAGGTGTACGCGAGGACGATCCCGGCGGTCAGGATCAGACCCGTCGTGTTGCCGTCGATCTCTGGGAACACGGCGCCGAGCGTCTTGCCGCCGGCGACGAGCTGCGCGCTGACGTAGGTCAACAGGAACAGCACGATCACGACGCCGGTCAGCTGCCGCAGCGGGAGCCGCGACGACCCGGGGCCCCGCGGGCCGAGGGGCAGGCGCTCGAACACCTCGGGGACCGTGAGCGCGCCGACCTCGATCGAGCGCGCCCGCAGGCGCGGTCCGACGCCGACGAACATCAGCGCCTCGGCGACGATGTAGCCCGGGAAGACCCACAGGGCGGAGACACCGTCCAGCCAGGCGAGCCCGCTCGCCCCGACGACCAGCCACGCGGAGCGGCCGGAGCTGACCGCGGATAGCGCCATGGCGAAGGGTGACAGCTGCCGCCCGGCCAGGAAGAAGTCCTC